>JBBSWF010000069.1:0-13952 GCA_038046365.1 Nanobdellota archaeon | reverse complement strand
TAGACATCAGAAATAGATCATTTTGTCAAAAACCGAATTGTTCAAAGTTCTCTGAGGTGTACAATTTAAAAACTATAAGTCCCCGGACAGTTATGATGAACAATAAAACCGCATTGATCACTGGCGCGAACTCGGGTATCGGTGCTGAGATCGCAAAGAAGCTGGCGAAAAAAGGCGTTCTCGTTTTCATCAATTATTCCAGATCAGACAATAAAGCGGAAAAGGTCGCTAACGAAATCAAGAAATCCGGTGGTTCTGTCGAATTGGTTAAAGCGGATATAAGCAATGAGGAAGATGTGAAGGAGATGTTCAACACTATCTCAAAATTTGCCGACAGATTAGACTACCTCGTTAACAACGCTGGGATTGATATCCCGCAGCCTTTGGAGAAATATAAGTTGTCTGACTGGAATAGAATCCTAACTGTGAATCTGACCGGCAAGTTCCTCTGCATTAAGCACGCCTTGCCGTTGATGAAAAAGTCAGACGCTCCGCGTGTTGTAAATATCGCTTCAAGGATGGCAGAGAAACCTTATGTATTCGAGATCGGGGCGTACGCTTGTGCGGAAGCAGGTGTTGTGATGCTCACAAAAGTAGCTGCCAAGGAACTGGCAAAATACAATGTGAGAGTGAACACGGTAAGTCCCGGGTTAACAAGAACGCCTTTGACCGAGAGTATCATCACTGATGAATCAGAGTGGAGAAAAATAGCGAAATCAAACCCCTCAAAAAGGGTTGGAAAGCCTGAAGATATAGCCAATGCAGTTTTATTCTTGTTGTCTGATGAAGCAGATTATGTGAACGGAACTAATCTGGAAGTTAATGGCGGGAGCGTTCTTTAACCTGATGCTTGGACATGTTTAAGACTATGATTTCAGCACTTGCCAAAAGCGTCACTTCTTTCTGAGTTGAGATATATCGATGAAAATATTATTATACTCATACTGTCAGGCTGACCCTATGCCTGACAAGACTTATCCAGAACCAGCAGTCAGTGTCTTGGTCTTCAATCCTAAAGATGAGATTCTTTTGTTCAAGACAGACAAGTGGAAAGGAGGGTACAGGTTGCCAAGCGGCCAGATAGAGATGGGCGAGCGCGCCGAAGACGCTGTGAGGCGTAAAGTCCATGAGGAAACCGGGATAAAGGACGTTAGGGACATTAAGTTCATCGCCTGGCAGGAGATGATCTATGATGATCAGTTCCATGATAAGAAGAGGCATTTTATCTTCCTGGATTTCGCGTGTAAGACTGCATCTAGTGTGGCGACTATGAGTGAAGATGCTCAGCCATGTGTCTGGGTCAACCTGTACGATGCCCTCCGATTGCCTATCCACAAGTACGCCAAGAAGACTATCGAGGAGTATATCCGTAAGGAGAGCAGGATAGTAACTAAGAACCGTTGAAAAATCTGTTATTTGAGTGATTCTGTATGGCAAGGACTGTTGTTCAGTCTTATTTCGTCCCTTCCGCTTTCCTCACCATCGCTTTGTATTCGTCGATGGTCCGAACGGAAAGCGGGTCCACTCCATTTTCTTCCGCCAGGTAATACGACACGAAGTCACCAAGATGCACCGCAGACATTATCTTAGACAGGTTCGATGTTCCTTTGATCTCTATATCAGTGACTTGCACTCCCTTGGCCCGGAGTAGCGTCTTTAGCGCCTCGATCCTGCGTTTCATCTGCAGTGTGTCGCGCTCGTCGCGCAGCATGACTGCATGGAATGGGATTTTCGTGTTGCCAAAGGTCAGTATCTCGTTGTGCGCCACTTCAGGCATCGTGTTCGCGAATGCCGGAACTTTCGAGTTCTCATTTAGCACGGTCTTCCACCTCAGTCCCACGCCCTCAAGTCTTGGTGTTGAATAGATAAGGGGTATACTTTTGCCTATTCTTTTCGCGAGGTTCTGCGCGCTGGTGGAATAAGCTGCCCTCTCAAGCACTCCGACTACATGGTCGAACCCGTCGAGGTGGTCTTCGTCGACTAGGTGTGACCTGCAAAGTATCGCAAGCATTGGTATCAGGAGGTATCCTAGCGCTCCGCGTGGCGGCAAGCCGCGAGGCACGGTAACTAGCGGCAGCCCGTCTTGCTTTGCTAGCCTAGCTAGTTTCCCTCCGCTTGCCACTGCGAGTATCTTGCATTTCTTCCGGGTGGCATCTGTGTACATGGATAGTGTCTCGTCTGTGTCGCCGGAATATGATATCACTATCACAAGTGTCTTCTCACCTGCCCATCCTGGCAGAGCCATCCCTCTGCACACGGTTATCGGGATCTTGTCGTTGTAGCAGATGGATTGGAGGACAGATCCGGCGATTGCGGACCCGCCCATCCCTGTGATTAGGATATTCTCGATAGGATCCCGGATTACGATCTCAGCCCCTATGGTCAATGATTCTCTCGCCTGGTAGGGCAGGTCTTTGATTAGAGCTAGCATGTCTCCGGCTGGAAGGTTAGGAAGGTTGGTCGGCATCGTGTTGGCGACGCCAATCTTTTATTTAAATGTTTAGAGTATATCCTTATTAACCCCATATGCCTGCCGCTGTCTATGTCCAACCAATCCTGGCTCAAGAAGTATGAACCAAAGCTAGTCGACCACATTGTCGGCCAGGAGAGGGCTATCAAGGAAATCAATGATTTTCTCGTCAACTACAAGACTCAGAAGAAGAAGGCAGCTCTCCTTATAGGTCCAATCGGTTCTGGCAAGACTTCAAGTGTCCTCACGATAGCAAGACATCATGGATGGGACGTCATCGAGGTCAACGCCTCTGACACAAGAAACGCAGAGGAGATCGAGTCTAAGATCGGCGCTGCTGCCAAGCAGGCCTCCTTGTTCTTCAGAGGCAAGGTCATCTTGGTGGATGAGGTTGATGGCATCTCCGGCCAGTATGATCGCGGAGGCATCCCTACTCTTGTGAAAATAATCGAGTCTACTGCTTTTCCAGTCGTTATGACCGCGACTGATGTGGATGACTCCAAGTTCTCCCCTATCAAGAAAGTGTCGAAGACTATCCTTTTTGACCAGCTCTCTCCTGATTCGGTTGCGAGTGTCCTGCAGAGGGTCTGCCAGGGGGAGGGTGTCGTCTGCGAGGATCTCGCCCTGTCTAGTCTCTCCAGGCGCTGCGGCGGAGACCTCAGAGCCGCTGTCAACGATCTCCAAGCTCTCACGCAGGACAAGAGAGCCTTGACCGTGGAGATCATCAAGTCTTTGGATGATCGCAATCGCATCGAGCCCATCCAGTCAGCGCTGATCAAGATCTTTAAGGTCTCTGATGCGAAGATCGCGGATTCTGCGCTTGAGTCAGTTGGCGAGGATCTTGATGAGTCTCTCCTCTGGATCGACGAGAATCTGCCGAAAGAGTATGACGATCCCGCGTCACTCGCCAGAGCCTACGAATCCATCGCAAAAGCGGATGTCTTCCGCGGCCGCATCAGGAGGTGGCAGCATTGGCGCTTCCTGGTATATGTCAATGCATTGATTACCGCAGGTGTGGCTGTTGCAAAGGACCAGCGCAAGAAAGTCCCGATTGCTTATGAGCGCTCCAAGCGCCTGCTCAGCATCTACATCATGAACATGAAGTTCGCCAAGCGCAAGGCCATAGCCGCTAAGCTAGCTAAGGCGACTCATTCTTCATCGAGGAGAGCGCTGCAGGATGCCATCCCTTTCCTGAGAGCGGCTTGCAGGAAGTCGCCCGATTTCGCCAAGTCGTTCGCTGAGCAGTGCGAGCTGGACGACGAGGAGCTGGACTGGCTGATGAAGTGAGAACGATTTTTATTATTCAGATTGGGGGTTTGAGAGGGTTCACTTTTTCTTGGGGGTCATGGAATTGGCGATTTTTAGCATCGTCTCCTTGATAGATTCCAAGTCTTGCTCAATCCGGTTAGTGTTATCCCTGACGTGATGGACCTCTGCCTTTGTCTCTCCGATCTCCCGATCAAAACTGTATACTTTTTCTTTCAGGGGATTCAGATAGAATTTCCATAACCCGAATCCAGATGCCAATAAAGACCCTAACCATTGTAGTTCTGTGGGAATGCTCAATCCCATTATCTCCACAGGATCCTTGGTGATTATCCCTATGAGTGCCAGGGAAGAGATCATGACGAAGAAAAGGCCTCCATTTTGTTTCATATAATCGGTCAGAGCCTTGTTTTTGGATACTGCGGCAATCCCATAGATAGCGAAGAAGAGGGTGAATAATATGTAAAACAAGGTCAGGTATATCATGTTCACACGCGAGTAGGATGGATATTTTAATCTTTCTGGGAGTATGGATCAATCAAGAGGGGATCGGGGAAGGCTCACTCCGTTATCGGCACTTTCGCCAGTTCAGATCCTGATGTCTTGAGCCGCTGCGTGAACCGCATCTTCTCTGCGGTGTCGAATTCGCTCACGCGGGTTATGGCAATCTCCTTCCCGAGCTGGACCCACTCGACTGTCTGGGGCCGGCGGAACAGCGCGCCGACTTGCGCTGCGAGTTCCACCAGCGCGTCTTTCTCGTCGATGAATAGTGGGGACTGCACCGTTCTAAAATCGTCTTCGTTGATGACCTTGGAATCCCCGCGGTTTACTAGCAGCATATGCTTCTTTGGTTCGCAAAGCTCGATTAGTATCTTCTCTTTGCTGTTGGTCATGGGGTTTACTGTGTAGAGTCTGCCTTTCTTGGCCCCTGAAGGAGATGGTTGCACCACCACTGCGCTAAACAGGTTGCTCTTATTTAGCGTCCCGATCCGGTCTGATGTCACCACGCTTGCCCAGCATCCTTTTATCGCGTCGAGCACCTTGTGCTTGCTCTGCGCAGGGTGTGAATAGTCGTGATCTAAAAACGCGCTTGAGCTGCGGCAGATGAACTGGTCAGCCTTCAACCCAGAGCAGTGCATGAACAGGTCTTCTTCGAGGTCGTCGGGCACATGCTGGTTTAACAGCAGGTCGTGAAGCGCTTCAGCGTCCCTTGCCTTCAATAGTGAGAACACTCGGTCGCGTATGCCGCTTAGTATCACGAATTCCTTTAGCGCGCTAGTCGTCACGACAAAGCTTGGCGCGACGCTCGCCTGCCTCTGCGCAAGCGACCCCAATGTCTGCCCCATCCGTCCAACAGATGACATTGTGAGGTTCTCAAGCTCGTGCAGTCGCGCTATGCCATGCATAGTGTCTTCTGCCCATCATGTCCTTTTTAAATGTTTTTGGAAGTCACGATCAGATTAGGGGTTTTGCTGGCAATATCCTACGGAATCCATGACTTTGCAAGTATATCCTGTATCGCAGGCCTGGTATGCTTTCCATGCGCATTGGCCGCTTGCGCAGCTACCCCTCATCACCATATTGTCCCGGCACTTGTCCGGGCATGAGCCTGGCGAGTCGTCTTTGCATTTATCGGAGGAGGCTATGCAATATCCCACTCCGTCCATGACATTGCATGAATAACCATCTCCGCAAGTCTGGACTAGTTTAGTGACGCATTGTCTGTTTTCGCATGATCCTCTCATGACATCCTTGCCGACGCATGAGTCTGGGCATGATGCTGCTGTGCCATCGCATGTCTTTGCGGATGCAAAGGATCCGGAGGATTGTCTTTCATTTGATGAGCTCAAGAACCAGCATAGGACGCGCTCCTGGAATCCTTCTGGCTTCTCGCATAGAGCCTGGATGAATTCCTTGTCCGTGCACGATGGCAACATTATTATGATCAGTATGATTGTCAAGGCGATGGCTGCTTTTTTCATGGGTCTCATCCTCTTTTTTGGTATATCTGGCGGATGAGGATTATGCTTCAAGTGCGGTTTATAATAATTTTCTTTGCCGGTCCGAATCCGAATCCCGGATAAAAACCTTGCTGGTCTCTATTTTAGGTAGTATACTTTCGTTTACAGATATCATTTAATAGTGGACGTCGGGATAAGTGATTCCTGAGTCTAATGGATGCAGTAGAAGATGTTATTGACCATAGATCCCCTGACCAATTGTTAGAGTCTGTCGTCTCAAGAGCAGACGAGGAACGCCTGGTCGGTTTCAAGGGCAGGCATCTTGTCTCTGTCGATGACTTCTCGCGCCGGGAGCTCGAGTTCATCTATGACGCTTCATCGAAGGTGAAGAGGATTTTCAAGGGCGGCGATTCCACTTATAAAGAGAGGAGGGCTCTCAAGCGCGCTCTCACGGACATCGTCCCTGGGCTCATCCAGCTTGAGCCTAGCACTCGCACTTTCGGCAGTTTCAAGAGAGCAGGAGCGTGGCTCGGCGCTGAGCTCCCGTTTGAGATCGTTGATCCTAAATGCTCGTCTTTCATCAAGAATGAATCTTTATCAGATGCTCTGCGGACTCTTTACGAGCAGCACGATCTGGGCTATGTGGTGATCAGGTCGACTGTCGAGGGTATGCAGCGTTATGCGTCGATGATCCTTGATAGGTACGCGGCAGCGCAAGGAGGGCATCAGAGCGTCGTCATCAATGCCGGTGACGGCACCCACGAGCATCCGACTCAGGCTATCCTCGATGCGGTCACTATCCTTGAGCAGGTCGGCCGCCTCGATCATCTCAAGGTCGTCTTGCAGGGCGACCTTCTCCATAGCAGGACTATCCATTCCTTGCTAAAGGTCCTTCTCAAGTATCCGGGCAATGAGTATTGGGGAATCTCACATCCGAAGTTCGCGCTTCCGGACGCTTATAAGGAGCTGATTAAGGCCGCTGGCTCGAAGTACCATGAGGCAGAATCGTATTCGAAGAGGCTCCTAAGCGGCAAGGATGTCGGGTACTTGTCTAGGCCGCAGGCAGAGCGATTCAAGCAGATAATCTCTGATACTGAGAAATGGGATTATATGCGCGCTTTGACCCTCACAGCCGCCCATCTCCCGCAGGGAGACTTATGCCCTCGGTTCCTGCACGCTCTTCCTATGGATGAGACTTTTGGAGAAGTCGAAGAGGCTGTCAAGGACCATCCGAGGTTTGTCGCTTTCAAACAGGCAGGGAACGGCACTTCGAGCAGGGCGGCAGAGCTCTTGCTTTTCCTAGGTATTAAAGGCTGGGGGGATGAACTTCCGCCTTACATACCTCGTCGTGAGATCGGGCACGAGGTGGAGATCCGCAAGAAGGTCGTAGCTTACGATCCAGACCGATTGCGCCACCACATAATCGGGCCTATCAAACAGGGCTGGGTCTTTGACAAGATTCCGGATGATTGGAATCTCTTCATGAAGATACATGAGATACTCGGGCCTCCGACCAAAGGTATGATGTGCGACGGCCGCGTCGAGTTAGAGAAGGAGGAATCAAAGAAGCTGCTAAACAGTGATTATAAGTTTCTGATCAAGAGAGATCATGATATACCGGAAGAGAAGATCAAGAGAGTGCTTGCGCTTTCAAGTTATATCCGCGCCAACAGGGTTGTGTTCAAGGGCGACACTGTGGATTATCCTTCGAAGGATGGGACAATGAAGATCAGGGAGGTCGGCGCAGTGACCGAGAAATGGTCGGGGTTCCTTGCAATGACTTCAAGGAATGTCTATGAGGATCCTAATCTTGCCTGTGTCTCTCGTTTGAAGAATGTGGATTCATTGTTCACCCTAGTCGATCCTCAGAAGGGGTTGTACCGGTGCGCATATTGTGATACACCTCTGCTGACTTCTAAGGCGAGGTTCAAGGCTTATTGATTGAGGTGTATTCTTGCCAAGAAATCTTATCTAGCTCTTGGCTATCGCCTTTAGCGTCTTCTCTGCGTTCACCCTCTTCACTCCATGCCCGTTATCATCCGCGTTTTTCTGCATAAGGACCAGTGCTTCGTCAGGTGTCAGGTCTGGCCGCAGGGATCTCATCAATCCGGCCACCCCCGCCGCCATGGGTGTTGCCATGGACGTGCCTGATGTGAAGCAGTATGAGCTTGCTCCGCATTGGCTTATGATGAGATCTCCTGGCGCGTAGATGTCGACCCAGTCGCCATGGTTGGAGAAGCTTGCGATCCGGTCCGTGTTGTCTGTGGCGCCTACTGCAATCACCCCATCGTATGCTGCAGGGTATGCTTTCTTGTCATTCCCATCATTTCCAGCCGCTGCAAAGAAGATTATCCCTCTGTGTGACAGATTGTGTAACAGGTATTCTTCATAATCAGATTTTTGAGGTCCGCTCAAGCTAAATGTGATTATCTTTGCGCCGCGTCCGACAGCGAGTAGCACTGCATTCATCAGCGTGCGTGAGTCTGCTCCATTTTTTCCGGATGCCACTTCCATGTTGATGATCTTGCATCCAGGGCATATGCCTGCGATCCCTCTGCGGTTATCAGTCAATGATACGATGATGCTGACCACGGGGTTCCCAGAGGGGTCGTCCCGGATATATTGGGTATTTGCTCTGCTTGTAAGGAAGTTGAAGCTGCTGTTGGTCAAGATGTTGGGGGATGTGTCCGGGGTCGGATAGATGCCCTCTCCAATCAACGCGACAGTCACGTTGGGGTTTCCTCGTGTTATGTTCCAGGCGCCGATTATGGAGATGTCGGCTCCGGGAGTGCCTGAGAACTGTCCGGTGTTTCGTAGATACCATTGGAATCGGAAGAATGGATCGTCGGATCCGGGCTGACCCATGCCGCGCATCATGTCTATCATTGAGGGGATAGTCATATGGTAGTTAGGGTAGAATCGGGCATTCCGGGTCACGTCTCTGACTTCTTTGAACTGCAGAAGTTTCTTGCGTATTGAATCGAAATCAGTTTTTGAGGGGTCATATGTGATCAGCTCGTCGTTTGCCAGTTCAGAGAGCAATGTCTTTGATTCCTCAGTGGATAGTTGGGGTCGAATCCAGTCTGTGTAGAACAGGTTCTCCCGATTTATCAGGGGCAATGCTCCAACCGTGTCATTTAGGAGTTTTCCAGGAGGCATTTTGTAGCTGATTATCGCTTGGTTTTCAAAGTACTGGTAGGCCTTGTCAGTCTTTGATAGAGGTTGCAGTGTAGTCTCCATCCCGTCTATTCCAAACGCCCAGGAGGGAGGGGGTCTGGATTTTCCATCCTCCTTAAGGAGTGAGAAGGAGTATTTGTCAAGGATGGTCTCTGTGTCATCTTGAGTGAGAACCGTGTTGATCGATAAGCTGATGTCAAACCGAGAGAGGGTCTCATTTACTCTTATCATAAATGGGGGGTTGACTTTGACGTCTAACCCGGGATAGGATACCCCCTCAAAACAATCTGCTGCTCTTAGTTTTATGTAGTTCTTGATATATATCTTGCAACTTGTGGAGTTTGCTAATTTGCATAGGCTGATCGCGTCTCTGGAATACCCCTCAAGGCATGTTGCAACCGATGTCTGGAATGCGTCTGCCAAGTTGATGTATTTTTCAGAAGGAATTACCATTGGTTCAGTTATGCTGCGAGATGTTGACTTGTCCCAGGGATATGTGGGGTTTAACCAGATCATCAGCCATATAGTAAGGACTACAA
Organism: Nanobdellota archaeon; assembly: GCA_038046365.1. GTDB lineage: Archaea > Nanobdellota > Nanobdellia > Woesearchaeales > JAGWAF01 > JBBSWF01. Next base: position 4,539 of record JBBSWF010000069.1, on the reverse strand, counting down.
AAATCTCGAAGATTATAAAAGCAGCCATCTGCCCGACAACCATAGAGGTTGCCCGTTTAGAGCCCATCTGAGAATTCCTGGTTTTTGGATTAATAATGGTTTGCCCGTACAATAGACGGTTTGGAGGCGTGATTTGGAGGAGATATTTATTATAGAGAGCGGTCAAGTCATCGGCTTTCAATAATCGCTTTCAAGGTTTTCTCAGCATTAAGTCTGTGTATCCCCTCTCCGTTGTCGTCTGCGCTCTCCTGCAGCAGTGAGAGAGCCTCCTCAGGGACCATATCTGGCCGCAATGATTTCATCAGCCCGACTACTCCAGCCACCATTGGAGTGGCCATGGATGTGCCTGACTTGAAGCAGTATGAGCTTGTCCCGCAGTCGCTGACTATCAGGTCGCCTGGCGCGTAGATGTTGACCCAGTCTCCGTAGTTGGAGAAGCTTGCTATCCGGTCTGTGTTGTCTGTCGCTCCCACAGCGATGACTCCGGTGTATGCTGCCGGGTAGTTCTTCTCTACGGTTCCATCATTGCCTGCTGCCGCAAGAAATATGATCCCCCGATCAGAAAGCGTCTTGAATATGTATTCTTCGTAGTCTGATTTGTATGTTCCGCCAAGGCTCATCGTGACTATCTTTGCCCCGTTCCCTACGGCAAGGAGCACCGCGTTCATTATGGTGCGCGAATCTGTCCCGTCTTCTCCAGACAACACGAGCATGTTGATGATCTTGCATTTGGGGCATATGCCTGCAATCCCGCGTCCGTTGCCTACCTGTGACACGATCACTCCTGCGACATGCGTGCCGTGCGTATCGCTGCGCATCATCGGGTTTGTGTTTCGGTTGTTCGCAAGGAAGTTATAGCTCTTGTCGCGGATTATGTTCAAAGAGATATCTGGGTTGGAATAGATGCCTTCGTCGATGACAGCGATTGTCACGTTCGGGCTTCCGTGCGTTATGTTCCACGCGTTTATCATCGAGATATCAGCCCCGGGTGTGCCTGCGAATTGCCCTCTGTTCTGAAGGTACCATTGGAATCGAAAGAACGGATCGTTGGGTCCGACAGCCCCCCTGCCTCTCATCATGTCTCTCAAAAGAGGCAGCTTCATGTGGTGGGATGAATAGTCTTTTGCGTTGCGTGTCACGTTCTTCACTTCTTCGAACGCGCTTAGCTTTTTGTGTATGGTCTCAAAGTCGATCTTGGTCGTGTCGAACGTTATGATGTCGTCGTATAACAGTCCAGATAGGAGGATCCTTGCCTCGTCGTCGAGCTGTGCCAGTTTGAGCTGGCTGCTGTTGAACATCTTCTCTTTCTTCTTTAGAGGCAGCGCTGATATCGCGTCCTGCAGCGCCTGCCCAGGAGGCATTTTATAGCTGATTATCGCTTGGTCCGCAGAGTATGGTGTTGTCTTGTCAGGCTGAGGCGGCGGCGCGAGGCTTGCTTCCTGGCCGTCGATGTCAAACATCTCGCTTGGGATCACAGCAGGGTCGTCACCTTCCTTGAGGACTGAGAATGTGTATGAGTCGATTATGGCCTCGAAGTTGCCTTGTGATACTATCGTGTTTATCGACACCTTGATGTTTATCCGCTCGAGTGTCTCTGTGAAGTCTATCATGAATGGAGGGTTAGCAGTCACCGTCATCCCCTGGTAGGATGGCTCCTGGAAGCAGTCTGCTCCGCGCAGTTTCAGGTAGTTCTTGATGTATGTCCTGCAGGATTTGGGATTGTCTTTCTTGCAAAGGTACAGCCCCTCCCTGGAATATTGCCTCAGGCACGTCTCGACAGATGTCTGGAATGAGTTCACGATGCTCTGGAAGTCTTGCGGGTTAGTGAGTTTCACGTCGAGGTTCTTGTTCTGCGTTGCCGGGTTGGAGGATGAATAAGGGTTCATCCAGATGAGTATGCTAATCGCTATGAGCACGAATATCCCAAATATGAGGAAGTTAGTGACCTGTCCTGATCTCGAGTTGCGAGTCCCGGTTTTCGGCATTCAGTTTTTCCCTGTTTCGGGCTATTTATAGGTATATGGACCTGCTGTCCATCGGATCTATAGTCAGTTCGATAGAATGTTTGCCGTCAAGACCTCGGACTCCCCAGAGTTGGGCAAAGAATCCGATCAGATTATAGGATCGTCCGCTCCGAGGGAGTCCGTCACAATCCTTTTAAACCCCACTTGCGTCCTCGTCTTTATGGCACAGGAAAAATCCCAGAAAGCTGCTTCCGATAAGGAAGCTTCAGGCATCTTGGACGTTGAGACGATGACTATCTTCTGCAAGAAGAAGGGTTTTGTCTACAAGACTTCTGAGATTTACGGCGGTGCCGCGGGATTCTGGGATTTCGGTCCGCTTGGCGCTGAGCTAAACAATACGGTCAAGCGAACTTGGTGGAAGCGCTTTGTCCAGGACCGTGACGATGTTGTCGGAATGGACGGTGCGATAATCTCTCACCCGAAGGTTTGGGAGGCATCAGGCCATGCCGCTAATTTCGCGGACATCGTCCTGACTTGTTCGAAGTGCAATTTCAAGGCAAGGGCTGACCAGCTAATAGAGTCCACGTTGGGCCTCAAGTGCGACGGCTGGAAGTCAGCTCAGATCAACAAGTGTGTCGCGGACAATCACATGAAGTGCCCTGAGTGCAAGTCTCCTTTCAACGAGGCGAAAGATTTCAACCTGATGTTCGAGACCACTATTGGTCCTGTCAAGTCTGCTGAGAACACCGCGTTCCTGCGCCCAGAGACTGCTCAGCACATATTCTCGAATTTCAAGATCATCTGCGACACTGCGCGCGTCAAGCTGCCTTTCGGTATCGCTCAGGTTGGCAAGGCTTTCCGCAATGAGATCAGCCCGAGGGACTTCTTGTTCCGCAAGCGCGAGTTCGAGCTGATGGAGATCGAGTTCTTCGTCCATCCTGACAAGATCAAGGACTGCCCGATCTTCGCAGAAGTCAAGGACTTGGAGATAGGCATCCTCACAAGCGAGGCCCAGGAGGCTGGCAAGGATTGCGTCCATGTCAAGACTATCGATGAGATATCCCAGAAGTACACCACCCAATGGCATGCTTACTGGCTTGGCGCGATCCTGAAGTGGTTCATCAATGATCTCGGCATCAAGCCAGAGAACCTGAGATTGCGAGAGCATCTCAAGTCCGAGCTCGCCCACTACGCTTCGGCTTGCTTCGACATCGAGTACAAGTTCCCGTTCGGCTGGAAGGAGGTCCACGGCAATGCTGACCGCACCACGTACGACCTCACTCAGCACATGAAGTTCTCAAAGACTGACCTCTCTTATTTTGATGAAGAGACCAAGATGAAGGTCGTGCCGTATGTCGCGTCAGAGCCTTCGCAGGGTGTCGACCGCGCTTTCCTCGCTGTGATGTTCGACGCGTATCACGACGACAAAGCAAGAGGGAACATCGTGCTCAGGCTGAAGCCCTCCATCGCTCCGGTCCAGGTGGCTGTCTTCCCACTTGTCAACAAGCTTGATGCTGGAGCAAGGACCATGTATCGCGATCTCAAGACTTGCTTCCCGTCGCAGTTCGACCGTTCCGGCTCTGTCGGCCGCCGATACGCCCGTGCTGACGAGATCGGAGTGCCTTACTGCGTGACTTACGATTTCGAATCAGAGACAGACAAGACAGTCACTATCCGAGATCGCGACACGACTTTGCAGATCCGTGTTCCTATCGCTGGTCTGAAGACGATACTGGCTGACTTGATCGCAGGACGTGCAGAGTTCTCGACAGCTGGGAAGAAGATAGAGGCTAAACAGGAGTGAGACTGTCACTTCAATAATATCACGCCAGGCATGTCTTTGAAATCCCCATCGCCTGTGAGGAATGGCACGTTCAGGCGTTTCGCGATTGTGTATCCGATCGCGTCGGATATGGATAGTTCTCTTTTCTTTGTTTTGAGGGTCATCGCGTTCTGTATGTCTGCTGCTCTCACTTCCACAAGATAGGATGAGAACATCTGGGTCAGGGTGTCGGATGTGTCGTGGCCGATCTCTTTCTTGAGTCCGTAGTTGAGTTCAGCGAGGTTGAAGACTGTGGTGAGTGCGTCAGCGTCCTTGTATTGTTCATATGAAGGATTTCCGGATATGATTTCAAAGAATGCGTATGTGTCAAAGAATATTTTCCCGTTCATAGGTCCCATCCTTCTTCATCTATCTCTTTTAGGATCTCATCAGTCTTCCGTTTGAGTTTGAATTTTCCGAAGTTCTTTGCCAGGGCGTCGTTCTTCCTTGTGATCGCTATCCTAATCGAGTCGCCGGGCTTGAGGGATTCGCTGTCTGCCAGCTCTTTGGGTATGACTACGCCTAGAGACCGCCCCCATTCTCTCACTGTGGATTCGGATTCTATCATGTTCCTCACTTGATTATATCAATATAATCGAGTATTTAAATGTTGGGGGCAAGCTTTAAAGACGCTGTTTGCGTATTCGTTCCAGGTATATTAACTACTTATTAGTAGTATAATATGGAAACGCTTAATAATGTAACTATAAAGTCCCCTCTGGAGGTCTAAGCTGCGGTTTTGCTGTTATCTTC
>JBBSWF010000068.1:0-1861 GCA_038046365.1 Nanobdellota archaeon | reverse complement strand
TCGACAAAATAGAACGATCAGAAGAATCAGTCAGTTACTGTCGAATGTGGGCAGAAAGCCAATTCTTACAAAACATTTAATAAGCAGGTTGCGGAGAAAACAAGCATGGCATTATCACCACACACAAAAGATGTCCATCTGATGACATCACTAGTCGTCGCCATCGTAGCATTCGCAGGACTCGCGATGATATACTCTGATAACTCCACACCGATTGGAGCAGCTGTCGGTGAAACGAAACAGCTGATGTCAAACGCGGTCGATGCAGGAAAGAGATGCGGTGAATGCGCGCTGCAGTCAAGCGAGACAAAGAATTGGGACTACAAGAAATGCCCATTGATGGACTCGACTGCCACACAATTCGGAGTGTCAGACCAAAGACTGACGTACCAGTGCTGCAAAAACGAATGCGAAAGGCTCGCCTCCAACGTTAACCAGGACTACTACACAAGGCAGTGCGGACAGATATGCAAGGGATCGGCAGACTGCGCGTTCGGATACTGCAGATTGGGCGGGGGATACCCTCAGTGAACGATTCCGGCCCCGACACGATTTTCCTGACTTTTGTCATCGGCAAAACATTTAATAAATAGAATGAGGGAACAAAACACATGACAATCAAAGAATATATGAAAAATACACAATTAATGGCATCAATTATCGTAGCATTAGTGGCAGTCACCGGAGTCGCGATGGTCCTGTCAAACGGGACGGAGACACCTACTGGAGCGTTTGAAAGCTCAGAAGCGTCCTGGGCCACTGCTTTGAGATTCGGAGAGTTCTGCGGGCAATGCGGACTTTTTGCAGACAAAGGGATGGAGATCCCCGCAGAGTGCAGTCAAACAACATCGCAAGGAATGCTGTTCCGGGCAAACGATTATAGAGGGACATACAACTGCTGCAGCCGCGCATGCTTGAGCAGCGAGCTATTTGATGGAATGGGATCAAAGTCATTTGAGATGTGTAGCTCGGCTTGCATCAAAGCAGCAAGCGACGTATTCACGGGGATCAGAAGATACAGCGGCAACCCGTTTGTCGTGCCAAGATACAATGCTTAGAACAGGCCCATAATGAAAATAGACCCTCGGGCAAAACTTTATCTTGCCAAAGAGTTCTGACAATAATCCATCACGTCGGATCCTAACGAAATAATTAAAAAGGGATTGGGGATTACGCAAAAAGTCCTCAAGCAAAAGGATGCCGTAAAAAAACCGGACGTCTACAGAAAATCCCAAGACTTGTTTAGGCCTTGAAAACCATCAGGCGTCTGGAAGCGGCGATTCCCAAAAGACCAGGTGATAACCAGATGGAAGACATAGAGAAGCTCAAGAAAATTGCGAAATTATCACAAGAGATGCGAAAGCACGGATTCGCCAATTACAACGACGACGCAGTCAAGGTAGCTGAAGGGGTGTACCAAGACAAAAATTCCCTCGCAGACGCACAGACACCAGAGCAGCGACACCAAGCACTAAAGGAGACAAGAAGCATGGCAAACCAGTCAACACCAGAAAACGAAAACTTCGTCAAGCAGACAACCCAGCGATTGACAGAGATCGAGACGAACGTCAGCACACTCATAGGCAAGATGAATGAGATGATCAAGGAGATAAATGCGCTTCAGAAAGGCGGCGGATCACACTCGTCATCGGCCCCAGAGAGGAGAGAGAGCCAGGCGCCATTGCCGAAGGCCGAGCCGAAGCAGGGATCAGGAACCGAGCCCCACGCCAGGAGCGGCAATTATACCCCCGCGGACGTCCAGATAGACAAGATATTCTACTTCGGATCCGGGAAGAAGCCGACTTGAAGTCAATTGCGAGCGCCCACCCCCGGTGAGTCACGATGTCGCTGTTGCTCTTCG
>JBBSWF010000067.1:0-15596 GCA_038046365.1 Nanobdellota archaeon | reverse complement strand
ACGAAGAGCAACAGCGACATCGTGACTCACCGGGGGTGGGCGCTCGCAATTGACTCTTCTCTCTGAGGCCATAGTCCATGCTATTCACGCGGGGTTGTTCAGAAAAGATGACTTGTTAGGAGATGATAGTTCTGCCTCAGATGCTCTGCGAACTGCCGGGCGCGTCCTCTCGGATCGTGGGGATTATACAGTCGACCAGAATATATCCATGCTCGAGCGCGGCTTTGACATGGTCCCTGACCGCTCTGGAGTGGATATTAGCAAGAAGAAGTTTCGTTGGGTTGATCCAGCGTTTCTTCAAGACGGCAGGGTAGTCAAATTGAGCGAAGTGAATCCCGTTTACTCCTCCATTGTCGAGCGTTCAAGATCATCTCTGCATTCCGGTAACTATGTCCGTCCAGTCCCAAGGCCGTGAGCTTGTCTTTGGACCTTCAAGTCTCTCCCATAACCCTTTTTAACCCGCCGGTTATATTGGTTCATTATGCCTACTATCCTCCTTGATTGCTATACTGACGAGCCTTCGGGCCTTGGAGTTCCTCCTTATTTGGGCGCTTATCCTCGGTACCTCGCGGGGATGCTAGATTCTATAGGTGAGGAGTGGGATTATCTCACAATCGACGATTTGCGCGCGGCGCGCACTAACCGGCTCGGAGCATCCACGCCGAAGCTCTCTGGCAAAACTGACATCTACACTTATAATCAGACAGGCCAGGATGTGATGTCGATACTTGGTTCCTGCAGCAAGATTATAGTCATACTCGGTGTCCACGCTCCTGGCAAGTATCTCTCTGCAGTGCCTGGCACTCTTAGGGAGGTCATCCCCCTTATCCGCGATCTCGATTGTGAGAAGATTCTCACCGGTCCTGCGGTCTTTGGCACAAGCTTGGAGGGCGGCAGAAAGTCAGAGCGCATAGACCTGTCGATATTCGACAAGATCGACAGTATGGAGTTCTCGTTTGAGGAGATCCGCCAGTTCTCAGTCTCTGGCGCAAGATTAGTAGATTCCATCCCTGACATCCGACTCATCGAGATCGAGACTGCAAGGGGCTGCTCGAGAGCCAAGGGCTGTTCTTTTTGCACCGAGCCTCTCAAGCACCGCTTTGAGTCTAGGGATTCTAAAGATGTCATCCAGGAAGTAAAAGCGTTCTATGATCGTGGAGTCAGGCACTTCCGCATCGGGAAACAGGCCTGTTTTTTTTCTATCCCTGATCCGATCGGCATCCTAGATGGCATCCATAAGTCTTGTCCCGATATCAAAGTCTTGCACATCGACAATGTGGATCCTTCTATGGTCAACACCCCAAGAGGCCGAAAGATCGCCGAGGCTGTTGTGAAGTATTGCACTTCGGGCAACATTGCGGCTTTCGGTGTCGAGTCCTTCGATCCTAAAGTCATTGAAGAGAACAACTTGAACACATCGCCTCAAGGCGCTTACGATGCAGTCAAGGCAATAAACAAGGTCGGCAGAAAGATCGGCGCAAACGGCCTTCCCGCTTTCCTTCCAGGCATCAACATCCTCTTCGGTCTGATAGGTGAGTCAAAAGAGACTCATGTTCATAACATGGCTTGGCTCAAGCGGATCATCGACGATGGCCTTCTTCTGCGCCGCATCAACATCCGTCAGGTGGCTGTCTTTGAGGGCACACCTCTCCACGATTCAGCTGGAATCAAGTTCCTCAAGAAGAATCGCAAGCACTATTTCCGGTGGCGCGACGACATCCGCCAACAAGTCGACGTGCCTAACCTAGAGCGTCTCCTCCCAGTTGGCCATGTCTTGCATGATGTCCGCACTGAGATCTATGATGGCAACACTACTTTCGCTCGTCACGTTGGGACTTACCCCATTGTCGTCGGCATTCCTGGAAGATTGCCGTTAAAGAAGTTCTTCTCTGTTGAGGTCACAAAGCACATGCTGCGCTCGATAACGGCTAAATTGTATAATCACTCATTTCAACTTCAGACTCCACAGAGTTGAGCAAGATCTCAAACGAGTTTCTTGAGCGCCTACTCTGAGGGAGTCTGTTCACAAGGATTAAATAGCTGGAAAACAATGTGTTCCACTGCGGGGGAAGGTGCAGCCCTGACAAACGATCGGGGTGGTTACCATGGATCGGGTCAAGGTGCGCGCTCAGGGCATAAAACGCGAGCGCATACAGCATTACATGCAGGACTTGGTGGAAGCCGGCAGGCTCGACGAGGATGAGATCTTCCTGTGGCCCTACCAGGATCTCAGGAAGGATAGGCCGAGATTGATTTGAGGGTTTTCTTTTTTTGTATTTGTATAGCGCCTTCGAAATCCTCGACGGGAACATCGCGGGCGCTGCGCCCCGTATGGGGCAACCCCCGCAACGCGCCAGCGTCTATAGACAAGCGGATTTCGACCTTAGGGCGCTATACAAATACCTTTTTTTTATTTATGGAGATACTCAAAGAATGCCGCGCCACCGCCACCTAGTTCCTGTCTGAATCTGGGAACGATCTGTATATGGTAGTGTCTTATCATCTGTCCGGCATCTTGCCCCTGGTTTTCAAAGATGTTTGCTTGACCATAAAAGGGGCCTTGATCTAAGTCCGGTGTCACGCCGCTAATCCGATCTCTGCAGGGTAGTCTCGCGTTCATTGCTGCGTCTTCTATCCAGAGTTGGTATTGTCTGAGTATGCGGTCTGGATTTTCGTTTATCAAGAAATGTAGCTGCTCAAGTCCGGTCTCTTTTGCTTTCTGCAGGTTCCATATCTCCTGGGGCGTCAGATCTGTGGCTTTGTAGACTTTTCTTTTGGGTATCACTAGAGAATGTCCGAAGGCGCTTGGAACCGTGTTCAACGTCACAAATGCATTCTCGTTTTGACATATCAATCCCGACTCTTCTTTAAGCCAGTCTTCTAATGGTTTTATATCGTAAAAGCTGTCTATCATGCTGTCCTTTGGTGATGGTGAACTTAAGAAGTTTCACATTGTTTTCCCATGCTTTTTATCTAACCAATGCTTCCTGTTGTCATGGAACCTCGCTGCCCAGTCTGTTCTTGTCCGGTCGGTGGATCGGACTTGACTGTTTGCCCTTCTTGCGGTGCGATGAAACATCGGGATTGTTCAGAGTATTACGATGGTTGCGGGATCTATGGCTGCCGAAATACTCTTCCAGCGTTAAGGGAAAACGACATATCAAATACAGTCGAGAATGTCGAGACAAACCCGGTCATCCCGGGTCTGGGGATGGCAGGATTGAGCGTGGCGGATACTTTATCTCGAAGAGGATACTGGATAATAGGCACAAGTGTGGCCCAGGTTATCGGCTGTTGTATCGCTGCCTCGCTCTACTCCATCTATCCTGCAGCAATGTCCACTTTTTCTATATGCGGCACGGCTATCGGCGCCATGCAGCTTGTCGCAGAGACAAGGAGGGCGCAGCTGCTGTTGCCTCAGGACGCAGAATCCTTGCGCAAGCGAGATGAGAAGACTCTTGAGCAGCGCGTGAAGTATAGTGGCGGACAAAATAATTGAGATATTAATCTCCGCCACTATATCTAAAGGACACAACTATCTTTAGCAATTATTTGTGTCCTTTACTATATATCCCGTGAGCAAGGATCCGCATCTAATCGGTTCTCCCATAATCCAAGAAATCCATCTCTCCACATCCTTCATTTTTCAAAACATTTAAAAAGTATACCGACCCGCCTGTGCAAAGGTGATAATTATGGTACAAGGAAGATGCATGAAGTGCAAGAAGCAAGTTGAGATTACCAGCGGCAAAGAAGCAGTCACACCAAACAAGATGCGCATGATGAAGGGCACTTGTGGCAAGTGTGGCACCACAGTCTGCAGGATTCTCGGCAAGGCTAAATAAATCTGAGATCGGATTATTGATTTTATTCTTGGTTTATTCTATTGGATTTCTGGATGCCTAGATTCCGATATGGTCTTCTATTGTGATTCAATATTATTTTCTCTTCAGCGTCAGTATTCCGTTCTCGTAATATTCAAGTCCGACAGTTAGCACCTTCATCGTCCTTCGTGCCCAGTCAGGATAATCAAACTCTGTCTTTGGTGTGATGAGCGCGTAAGCCCCCTCCCTGATATTTAGAGAGGTCTCAAGAGTAGATGTTCTAAGCGTTATCCTCGCTATGTGCACTGTCCTCCTTGGGTCTGAGAAGAAATCCTTCTCCTCGTCTATGGTGTCTAGGCGGCTGATACAGTCCCTGTTGGCGAATTTCACTCGCTCGCCCTGCAAGAAATAGTTCCACTGTGATTCCCCTGTGTATCCAACTACGAACCTGTCTTCGATCGCTATCAAGGATCTATCAGTATGCAATGATGCCAGCTCCTCCACGAGCTTTAGGTAGCACTCCGCTGGTAACTGGTAGGCCGGCAGCTCTTTATTGACCCTTGGGGCTGTCAATCGTATGGCCACGCCATCGTATCTTCTCATATCTAAAGAAAAATCTTGTCGGTTCAAAAACTTGCTTGTCTCAGTATATCCCTTCTACGAACAGCCTGTGCTTCTCTTGCCCGAGTATCTCGTTCACTATGCGCCTGACTATAAGTCCTTTCGGGTCGGGCAGTAGCTTGACGCGCGACCTCATGTCGTCGAAGCTGGAAAACGGCCTCTCTTCGCGCGCTTCGAGTATTTCTTTCATGTGCTTCTTGCCGACTCCAGGCAATAGCTCGAGCTGGTGCATGCGTATCGTCAAAGGCCGTGAGTTGTTGTAGAACCCGATGAACCTGGCTTCGTTCTTGTCGATCAGGTCCTTTACAGCGAAGTCAAGCTCTGTTCTTGCGGTGTGTGTCAATCTATCCGGGTCTAGTCTTCCAAGCACATGCTGTACCTTGTCGCGCAGTCCTTCTCCGATGTATACTTCTTCGTATGGTTGCAGGTGGACTCCTGGTTTTGGCGCTAGCTCAAGTAGTGATAGTTTGGTTTTTCCGAGCCCTTGTGCAACTGGCGTCTTCTTATGGCTGGGTCGTTTGTCGAACGGGTAGCCGTTTGGCAGGAAATCCAGAATGATAGCGTGCTCTTCCTTGCTTTCCATGGTTTTCGACCTCGTTCGTGCTGCTCATTTTGTTGATTGGATGATGTCCGGGCTGTATATAAAGGTTTCTTGGTTCGCGTTCAAAAGAAAAATCTAGCTATCAGCGTCTGATAGAATTCGAAAACGCCCAAAGATTCACTTGCCAGACAAAACGTCAAGTATCTTCTTGAGGTTCTCGTCTTTGATCGTGACCGGCTGCCCTTGCAATATCGATTTCAGATCATTGATGTTTGTGGGCATTACGTCGATCATCTTGCAGATGTGCGCTTCTTTGAGTCTTGGGATGTCTAGCGCCTCGATCTTCTTGTATAGGTCTTTCGCTTTCTTCTCGTCCACTGCCGCGAACTGGGCGAGGTATTCCTCTGTCTTTGTCCCACGGAACGTGAGCTCCCCGTCGCGCCGCTTGATGCGCTCGAGGTCTCCTTTGGCTTCAGGCAGGCTGACTGGAGTCTCCTTGATTATCTCAGGTCTCATTTCATCCTCCTAAGGTGCACCGGGTGCACAATTAGCGTCTTTGTCTTTCCGCCGTCTTTTATGTCGACGAGGTAGCATCTTCCGCGCTTGCCAGTCACTGTACCTATCATTCCGTAGAAGCGGGAGTGGTACAGTCCTTTCTGCACTGCAGGCTCTGCGGACAGCCCTACGTGCTCTCCGTCCTTGTAGGTGGAGAAGTAGCGTCTTATCGATATCTTTCCGCGTGATCGCAGCGGCTTCTTCATTAGCAGCCTTGTTTTCGACCTGCTCGTTCCTACTTTCTTTACCATGTGACAAAGGGACTTACACTTCCCTTAAAAAGCTTTCGAGGGCAAGGGGGTTGTTGCGAGAAGGCGCTAAATGCGGCCTGTGTTCTTCGCGCAATAACACCCTCCTCGACCCACTCCACGATGTCCCGCAAAACCCCTCCCCCATCACAACGTTTATAAGGGGGTCAAGGTTCATCCATATGGTGAATCGACTGTTTTGTCGTCGATTATTGCGATATGACTGATCAACTTGCTAATTCGGAATCTGGAGAGTACAAAGCTTCATCCATTCAGGTCTTGGAAGGATTGGAGGCTGTCAGGAAGCGCCCCGGCATGTATATCGGCTCGACAGGCTCAAGGGGTCTGCATCACCTAGTCTATGAGGCCGTCGACAATGCCATAGACGAGGCGCTGGCAGGATTCTGCAAGAAGGTCATAGTGGTAGTTCATACAGATCACTCTGTCTCTGTTATAGATGACGGCAGGGGTATTCCCACAGATATCCACCCTCAGATGGGCATTCCCGCGCTCGAGGTCGTCATGACTAAACTGCACGCGGGGGGTAAATTCGACAAGAAGACTTACAAGGTCTCTGGGGGATTGCACGGTGTGGGTATCTCTGTCGCGAACGCTCTCTCCACTAAGCTTATCGTCGATGTTTTCCGAAACGGCAAGCACTTCCGCCAGACGTTCGAGCGAGGTATACCGAACGGCAAGATGGAGGTCCTAGAAGAGACCAAAGAGCGCGGCACGCAGGTCAGGATGTATCCTGACGCCACGATCTTCGATACCGTGGAGTTTGACGACCTCATCTTATCGACTCGTCTCAGGGAGTTGGCTTACCTCAACAAGGGTCTTGAGATAATCTTCAGGGATGAGCGTTCCGAGAAGGAGTCGTCATTCCGGTTCGACGGAGGTATAGTCGAGTTCGTAGCCTACCTCAACAAGTCGAAGAATCCGTTGCACGATCCGATCTACTTAAACAAAGAGCGTGATGATGTCGGCGTTGAGATCGCGCTGCAGTACAATCAGTCCTATGCTGAGACCCTCTTCTCGTTCGTCAACAACATCAACACTCATGAGGGCGGATCCCACGTCTCGGGTTTTAACACTGCTCTTACAAGATCTCTTAACAACTATGCTGAGAAGAACAAGCTTCTGGCTGGCGAGCGCTTTCAGAGCGAGGATGTCCATGAGGGTCTCACCGCGGTCATCTCGGTCCGCCTGGCTGATCCTCAGTTCGAGGGCCAGACCAAGACCAAGCTCGGCAACCAGGATGTCAAGGGTGTCGTAGATTCCATAGTTTCGACTGCCATCTCGCAGTATCTCGATGAGCACCCGAAGGTGGCTAAGGTGATAATTGCCAAGTGTCAGGATGCGTTTAAGGCTAGAGAGGCTGCTAAGAAGGCCAGGGAGCTCACTCGCCGCAAATCCGCGCTTGAGGGCTCGTCATTGCCAGGTAAGCTCGCTGACTGCTCTAATCGCGATCCTAAGAAGTGTGAGGTGTATCTTGTGGAGGGGGACTCCGCAGGGGGCTCGGCAAAACAGGGCCGCAACCGTGATTTCCAAGCCATCCTTCCTCTGAGGGGAAAGATCCTCAACGTCGAGAAAGCCCGTCTCAATAAGGTCCTCTCGTCCAACGAGATAGTCACTATTATCTCAGCGCTCGGCACCGGGATCGGCGATGATTTCGACATCTCCAGACTAAGATACGATAAGATAATCATAATGACTGATGCGGATGTCGACGGCTCTCACATCTCGTGTCTTCTCCTCACTTTCTTTTATAGGTACATGCCTGCTCTGGTCGAGGGCGGCCATGTCTATCTGGCTCAGCCTCCGTTGTACAAGCTGCAGCGCGGCCGATCTATCTTATACGCGTACCGCGAGGAAGAGAAGGCAGGGAAAATTGCCGAGCTAGGCGGTGACAATGTCGGTATCCAGCGCTACAAGGGTCTTGGTGAGATGAACCCGTCTCAGCTCTGGGAGACGACGATGGATCCGACAGTTAGGACGCTCAAGCTCATCACTATCGAAGATGCTGTCGCAGCAGACCAGATGTTCTCCATTCTAATGGGCGACGAAGTCGAGCCGCGAAAAGAGTTCATCGAGGCGCATGCAAGAGAAGTGAGCGAGCTTGATGTTTAATCCGAGAGTTTGTTGTATTCCTCAATGTTTGTGGGTATGTCGAAAATCTGGAATATCTTCTTTGCATTTATGAGTGCTTTCTCGTCCTTTTCGAATTCCAACTGTTTTATTATCCCTATCGCGACCGCAAATCCATGTGGAATTTTCAATTTCATCTCTTCTTCGATTTTGTCGGAGAAATCGTGTCCCATCCGAAGGAAGCTTCGCGAACCGTTCATGTTTTCTTCGACGTCGATCTCAAGGCAGGCTCTTTTGAGGTCGCACGCCCAGAATATCGCTTTCTTGAGCTTCTTTCGGTCGCGAAGTAACGTTTTCCCTGATCGTGAAAGGAAATCATAGAGTTTTGGTGATTGGGCAAGGCCATGTTTTATGATCTCTGCAAGGCCGATCTTGATCTGCTTCTCAGGCAGGTAGTCCAGGAATCTGCTGTCTATGTATATTGCATCTGGTTCGTAATACGATTTGTAATAATGTTTGTAGAACTTCGACTTCACAATCGCGTTCACTCTCACTTTTCCTCCTGCGAGGTCTGCCATGGCAAGCGCTGTGGTTGGGAAAATGATCAGCGGGCTATTTAGCTTCTCGCTAATGTAGGCTGCTACATTTAGCAGTAGTCCTCCGCCTATAGCCACTACCATGGCTCCTTCTCGTTTGGTCAGGTCATTGTCTTTGATAAATGTGTCTAGGAATTCCATTGTCTTTACCTTATCTTCTGATGAACCTAGAATGTGGGGGTGTACGCCTTTCTTTTCGATAAATGATTTGACAAAACTCAGTTTGCTCACAGTATTGTCTATTAGGAAGATGCGCTCTCTTGACGATTTATAGTGCTGTGTTTGAGGCAGGCTCTCTAGTGTAAGACATGCGTAAGGATAACTCTTGATCATCTTTGCTCTGGGATGGAATGGCGGCACACAAAATTCGATGTGAAATGAATCTAGCTCCGATTCAGGCATATTCTCAAATCGGTTGTCGACTTCTCTTGACTTCTCTATGATCTTCTTGATAAGTTCCATGGTCTGGGTTTGGCAGGGCGATTTTTAACCCTTTTTATATCAATAAGGTCCCAATGTTTTATCACTTGCTCCGGACACCTGATTTTAACCTTCCGGTCCTGCTGTTTGTGGTATTTTCCGTCTCACCATAATGTTTATATAGATGGGTCGACCCGCCGACAATACACCAAAGTACCATTTTCCAGGAGGGAATCATTATGGGTCTGTTCGACAAAATCACGACTCGATTCATGGGTCAACGCAACGACGATGACATGCCCGATGACGGGGGCTATGTGCCAATCGGCACCGCCGATGAGCCTGAACTGCGGCAGAAGATTATTGTGAGGCCTTTCATGATCGAGGACTTCGAGGACATCAAGCCCATCTTGGAATGCATGCGCGAGGGCCACACTATTGCTCTTGTGAACATCCGCCCTCTCAAGGAGAAAGATTTGGTCGAGCTCAAGCGCGCGATCAACAAGCTCAAGAAGACGACTGACGCTATAGACGGTGAGATCGCAGGCTTTGGCGACGACTATCTGGTCGTCACTCCTTCGTTTGCTCAGATCTACAAGACTAAGCAGACCAAAGAGGTTCATGAAGAGCCTGAGGTCGAGCAGCAGGCGCCGCCTGCAAGGCCTCGAAGGTAAGTCTTTTTCATCTGATACATTTTTTTGTTCACCATTTCTTCGGTTCCTCATCACCGCAATTCTTAAATAACAAATCATCCTCGGTACTTGTATGGCAAAGCAGTCTTCAAATCCTAAAGAGGATGAGTTCGCCCCTGATGTTCTTGAGGGTCAGGAGTGTCCTATCTGCAGGGAATCCAAGGCCACGCTCACTGAGGCAGAGCGCGACATCCCTTATTTTGGCAAGGTCTACATTTTCTCTCTCACTTGCGCCGGTTGCGGCTACCACAAGGCCGATCTTGAGGCTGCTGAGCAGAAAGAGCCCTGCAAGTGCTCTATGGAAGTCAAGGGCAAGGACGACTTGTCTGTACGCATCGTCAAGTCTGCCGAGGCCACTCTTAAGATTCCCCATATCATAACTATCGAGTCAGGCCCGTCTTCGCAGGGCTATGTGACTAATGTTGAGGGGGTTTTGATGCGCGTGAAGACTGCGGTCGAGCAGGCCAAGACTAGCGCCGAGGATAAAGATGATGAGGAGAAGGCGAGAAAGCTCGTCAAGAAGATCAATCGCATCATGTGGGGTGAGGATTCCTGCAAGATAATAATCGAGGATCCGACTGGCAACTCAGCCATCATCTCTGAGAAGGCTCAGAGAAGCGCGCTGAAGTGATTCCTACTTTCGTGTTCTCCCGATCTGCGTTTCCGGAACTTTTATTATAGTATGGACTATCCGCCGGTTTCATGGGTCCTTCGGATTTCAAGAAACCCTCCCCTCCAGGCAAGAGGCCTTACTCCAGCATTCTGTTTCCAGACGAAGCCTCTATCAAGAATCGTGATAAGATAGGTAGTAAGCTCGATGCGATCCGTCCTCAGTATGAAGGCGGTGTGCGAATATATGCTCCTATGCCTGATGTGCTGGTGGCAAGCCCTGATGTGATCCATCCCATGTCTGGCAATGAGATCCCTGTGATTTCTTCGGGTGGAGGCAGGTCCAATGACCTTGCTTGTCGCATTGGTGTCGCGTATGGCGATGGGCCTAACGCGGTGGTCGTAGTAGATCTGGTCAATGATATCCTCTACCGTATCAGGGATGACTTGAATTCCAAGAGGTTCAGGCGCCTCTGCGCGGCCAGGGCTTTGGATAGCATCGAGCGAATTGTCCAGGGTGGCAGCTTTGCTGATGAGTCTCAATTCGGCGGGATCACGTTTAGCAACAAAGGGATATATTTCGAGGTTGAGTTCAATAACAAAGTCGCCGAAGGGAAATCAGGTCTGACTGATGAGGAGCGCATATTGTGGGCATTGTATCGGCTCCAGGAAGCGATCGGCAATCAGGATCGTATCCGGGTGGTATCAGAAAATGTCCAGATCCGAATCAAAGCGATGAAGATGGGTTTGCTTGCCGAAGGCTGCCGATACGAGTCTGTCGAGGACCACCGTCTGGTCTATGCTCCTCCTAAGAAGATTGTGGCCCCTCCGGCTCTCTTTAGCGTTCTCTCCTCGGAGGGTAGGGTCTCTCTGGAGGCGGTCTGCGAGGCCAACGGCCACAAGGTCGACTCTTATCATTCAAATGGGCTTGTCCAGGTGCATCCGGATCCGGATCAACCGGACCTAAGCATATTTACCCTAATGCAGGACGGATTCCTTCGCGCATCGAGATATTCTGGTCTGTCTTTTGCCAATAAGCTTATTGCTGAGCATCAGAGTCGGCAGGAAAAAGATGATCGGTCAGTCAGTGACAGCGGGATTTTCTCGATCTCGGTCAACCCTGATATCGAATATGCTCCCAAACAGATGGCCTACCTGGATCTTCTTCTGGATCCGAGCCTTCTTGTTGTGTCTGCAGTCGGCCCTTCAGGCACCGGCAAATCTGAGTGTGCTCTGCTGGCTGGTTTGATGCTGACATCTGATCGGGTACACTCCCAAGTGATCTATACTCGGATCCTGCCTGAGAACCGCCAGGACAGGCTAGACGATCAGTCTGACCTCTGTCCGGTGTGGGCTCGCTCCGCAAGGCAGGATCTGCGCAGGATATTTCGGAACCGCAGATCCCCTGATCCGATCGCATATCGCGATGAGGTCAACCAGCATGTCGACTTCCTCAAGGAGCGGGGTATCATCGATTACGTCTATCAGGATGACCTTCCTAATCTGGTGGAGGATGCGTTCTGGATAGTGGATGGCGCTCATTATTCCACGCGCGAGGAGATCAAGGATATCCTCTATAGGGTCGGCAGCAACACAAAGCTTGTCTTGTTGGGTGATCCAAGCAAGATAATCGAGGGTTGGACCTCTTCTATCACTGTCGCGAATTGCGGCCTGACTCATGTGATGGATCGGCTGATCGGTGACAGGCAGTACGCCTGTGTGACCTTTCTTCCAAACGATGTAGTCAAAGGGCCCGGTGCCGATCTTGCGAGGTTGCTCTGACCATGCCGAATTTCTGCCAGCTCGTTGGAGAATTGTCATCGGCCGACGTATCTGATGAGTATGTCGGAAAGGTCATCGTCCGATCGTCTCTTGTCAATCGCCGGGATAATATGTCCCTCTTCCGTGATTCGATGGACTCCCACCTCTCCAAGCTCTATCAGAACAAGGAGAAAGAGCGGTTGAGAAAGGGCATCTCGAATCTCATAATTCTCATCAGGGAGGGCCGTTTTGATCCATCCATCACCGATCGTTTCATAGAGGAGGGATTGCCTGGGATGGTCATCGACCGTCCGTTCCGTGGAATCACGTATGTCTGCGATGCCGTCGACACTTTCTATCATGATCTTCACGATCCTTCAGAGGGATTCCCTCTGTTGGCAGAGGTGTTCCGGTCTTCGGTCCTTGGCCTAGATATCAAGGAATACGATAGGAATAATAAGGACCGCTCGACCCTCGAATATAAGGCATTTGTCGCTGGCTTGCGCCAGAAGGTCAAGTCCAAGTACAAGCTGTTTTAGCGAGGTGGAAAAATGATCAAGATAGGCATAATCGGCGGTTCAGGCATCGACGATCCTAATATATTGGAGGACCACAAACGAATCAAGAAGCACACTCCTTATGGCAGCCCGTCTGACCTTGTCACGACAGGCACGCTCAACGGCATCCCTTGCGTCGTAATACCTCGCCATGGCGACAACCACCGAATCTACCCGTCTAACGTGAACTTCCGCGCCAACATCTGGGCTATGAAGGAGCTTGGCGTCACTCACATTCTGGCTCCGACTGCTTGCGGTTCGCTGCGTGAAGAGATAAAGCCAGGCCATCTTGTCTTTATCGACCAATTTATCGACCGCACCACTAGGCGGGTCCAGACATTTTATGAGGGTCATGAAGTCTGTCATATCCCTATGGCCGAGCCTTTTTGCCTCCACTTGAGGAAGATTCTAGCTGACACCTCAAAGTCGCTCAATCTTGAGTTCCATGGCAAGGGCACGATGGTGACTATCGAAGGCCCTCGGTTCTCGACCAAGGCAGAGTCTAATATGTTCCGCATGTGGGGCGCAGATGTCATCAATATGACGACCGTCCCTGAAGCGGTCTTGGCAAGAGAAGCCGGCATCTGTTATCAGCCTATAGCTATGAGTACGGACTATGATTGCTGGCATGAGAGCCACGACTCGGTCACGCTCGACATGATATTGGCGACTATGAAGAAGAACGCGGATAACGTCAAGAAGCTCATGATCGAGGCGATCCCCAAGATCAAGCACGAGTCCTGTCACTGCAGGGATGCTATAAAGACTAGCGTGATGTGAGCGGATTATCCTTTTTTTCTTTATATCAATCACCCTTATCTTTTTGAACCGCGGCTGGCTTGGGCGTTGTATGGGAAGTGATCCTGTCTGGAAGCCTCGGCTCCCTCTTCTGGAAGATGGTTCGGATTATAGCGAGGTCTGCAAGGTTTTTGATGGCTTGGAGTCTGCTATCGGGTCGGGTCGGCCTTTTGGTAGCAGGTGGGATCAGGTTCGGGAGATAATGGGGGGCGATTGTCATACTCCTGAGTGTCTTGAGAAATCTTTGTGTGGCCCTATGTCCCGGAGCCCTCATTTTATCATCTATGATATCTTCGCGACAGATCCGAGTCTGCCAAGGATGATCCGGCGGGTGAAAGAGCGCCATCCGTATTCTCGTCAGATCATTAATCCTCCAAATATGATTTTTGATGATTCTTTCTTCCGCCAACAGGGTCATGTGAGGTGGGGGGGTAGGTTTACCCCTAAATCACGTAGGCTTTGGTTGTATTTCCAGGGATTGCTAGCTGCTGGGGCAGACGGCATAAAGACTAGCTTGTGGGAGGACTTGCCTTCAGTCGATGGTTTCAGTAAGGTCCATCAGTACTTGCTGTCTAGCCATACGCCCAAGCTCTACATTTTCGTGGCGCCTCCAGGATTCGGGAAGACCTCTATGGTCGAAGAGCTTAGGTACATGGGATTTAGGGTCTTGCGCAATGTGACTACGCGGCCGTATCGTTCGATTGGTGAGGCAGAGAATGGGTTGGTGCTTTCTGTCAGCTGTTCTGATTTCATTTCTATGGAAGAATCCGGCCTTCTTGAGGGGGTGAGGCGCAGGGGCCGGGAGGCGTACGGGGTTCTAAAGGACGATCTCAGATCGATATCGTACGGTCTTGATGATTATGTCATCGATATCGCCAATCTCGATTCTGCCTGCCGGCTGAAGGAGGTGTATCCTGATAAGGTGAGGCTGGTGGGTTTCCACCCCGGCCGTGATATCGTCGGTTTCGGTCTGGAGGATCGTATCATGAAGTTGAAGGAGCCGTATGATGGGCTAGATCTTTCTGGTGGCCTCTTGCGCAGCGAGATCGGCGCTCGGCAGGCTATCTCGGATGCGCGTCGCAGGTTGGATTATCTGCCCAGGGAGGCTCGGGAATATTTCAGCAGGCTGTGCGAGCTTGATCTTGTACTCCCCGGAACCGACTTTTGCAAGAATCTGTGCAGGGTCTTGGATTATGCTGGCATCTCCCCAGCTGATGGGGCTGTTACTCCATCGCTTCGCTCAAGTGCATCGCCGCATAGTACGAGGTGAATTCGTTGAATGTGTCAAGGAGTATCTTGCAATCAGACAGCACGCGCGCCTCTTCGGGGGTCAGCTTTTCGCTGTTCACTTTGTTTACCAGGTCGCTTCTCCTCTTGATCATGTCGTCGAGGTCTTTTAGATTATAGTCCTTCTTCAGTATAACATCGAATTGTGAGATGTAGAATGCGAATATCTCGCTTAGGATTGACTTTATCTTTGGGGTGATCTTCTTCATCTCAGCCACGCGCATGCTTGTGTGCCTTAACTTATCCATAGTTTTGTGGATTGAGTCGATCACGGCCAGGGTTTGGGTCTTCTCGTCTTCGCTTTTGTCTGAGAGGTGCACTATCCTTGAGAGGTGGAGCGCGAACTTCACGACGTTGTCATGCCTCTCGTACATGGTCTCGTTGAACTTTTTGAAGTCTTTGCCCATCCCTTTTTTGAACTCGTCAAGGGTCTCTTTTATCAGGAAATAGATCCTGTGCTTGAGCACGTCGGCCTTCTCGAGGTTCTCGGCCTTGACTAGCTTCTGTATGACTATTTTCCCTTGGGTGTGTGACACGACTTCAAGTCCTATGAATCTCTTGATTATTTGGTCAAGGAATTGATCTATTGGTACTTGCTTCTTGTATAGGTAGAACGGCACTGTGTTCTTTGTGTAGGTTAAGGTTATTTCTTCGATCCCTGTCCTGTACAGGATCTCAAGGTACCTGTTTATGATAGTCCAGTTTAGTCCGTCAAGGCTCATGCAGGCTTTCTTTGCCCGTGTATTTTGGTTTTCTGCTGATATGATAACTGTCTTCCCGTTCTCTTCCATGTCTATTTCGTCGCCGGGCTTTAGGCCGCATCTCTTGGCCCATGCCGATGGCAGCGTCACTGTGAGTGCGCTGCCTCCTTGCTTCACTAGCTTGCGTTTCATCTTGTCTAATCGCTATGATTGCGGTCTCTGCTGCATTGTGGGGTCAGACTATATACCCACATTCGACAGTAACTGACTGATTCTTCTGATCGTTCTATTTTGTCGA
>JBBSWF010000066.1:0-23501 GCA_038046365.1 Nanobdellota archaeon | reverse complement strand
TAAACGATGGGAAATCGCTCGGAGGTATTTAAGCAAAAACGCACAAGTTTAGTTACGGAATATAAAAGATTCCCTGTCAGTCATCGCCGACCCTCAAAGAATAGAATACTCTGTTCTGGATCTGTTGGATGAGAATGAGGTTGCGGCCTTTGTATCACGATTGCCAAAGACCAATCCGATCTACTGGGTGCAATCTGTAGGTCTTGGTGCAGGGAGCTACAGTCTAATAGATGATAACCCTTATCTACCGTTGGAAAATATAGATTATGATCTGATCCCAGCAGAGATGTCTACTGTCATGAAGGCGACCCATCTTATGATGAAATCCTTATTGCCCACATTTCGTAAGCAAGAAGAGACTAGGATAGCGATAGTGACTTCCATGAGTGCCATAAGGGGATATTCGTTGGGCGGTGCGCATGCCACAGCAAAGGGTGCCATTGACAGATACACAAATTCCTCAATGCTTGCGCTCTACAAAGATAATATCTTTGTCACAACAATTCGGCCAGGGGGTGTGGACACAGGAATGTATGATAATCCCCAAGTCCAAAAAGCGATAAAGACTATTTCAGATGAATATGGAGGGATCTGGAAAGAAAAAAAGATCACATTGATCCCTCCAACAAGTGTCGGTGATGCAATAAACATGGTGTTTACAACACCGTCTCACATCGCTTCCATAAATATGGTCGCGAAAGGGCAGTTCCCTAATGAGGGCTCATAGTTGTGTCACTCTTAGGGTATTCTGCCCCCTCTTTTGGTTGCATATTCGACTCGCGGGCTCATGTTTGGTGACCGGACTCATCTTCCCAAAAAATGTACCTTTTCCGAAAACCTTATAATTGTAGGAGCATTATCCTACATTATGGCAACCCCTCAAGAACGCCTTCTTAGCCCCTTTTTCTATCAGCCAATGACGAGATTTGGGGTCAGGGATCTCGGACGGCAATCCAAACTTGACACCAAGACCGTGATGAAGTATCTTGATGGCTTCCGCCGAGAAGGATTGATCATCAGGCACGAACCGAAGGGATCCTACCCTTATTTTGAGGCCAACCGGCTCTCAATCCGATACCGTTTTGAGAAGAGCCACGCTCTTATGAGGAAGATCGTGGCCTCTGGATTGATTGAGCACCTTGAGAAGAATCTTGGTCCAAAAGCGATTGTCCTCTTCGGCAGTGTGAAGAAAGGAACATATCATGAGAAGAGCGATATAGACATGTTCATCCAAGCGAAGCAGAAAAGGATGGACCTATCACGTTTCGAGTCGAAAGTAGGGCATAAGATAAACTTGTTCTTCGATGAGAATCCTAAGAGCCTGACACCTGGACTCCTGCAGAATATTTATAATGGCGAAGTCTTGAGCGGTAATCTTGACCTGCCATGAAAAGAAAACCTTTCGATCATTGTATCAAGGAGAACGAGCTTCTTGAGACTGGCGATATCGACAAAGCGCTCGCTTCTGAATTGCTTGTGCTAGCAGATCACAGGCAGAAATTCTGGGAGCAGATCCGCCTTGATGATGAATATCCCTCACTATATCTGGAAGGCCATTATGAGATCATAAAGGAATTGTGCACCGCCATCCTTGCTTTGGATGGGTGGAAAGCGCTCAATCACGAATGCCTCTTCGTCTATCTCAAGAGCAAGAGACCTGAGATTGAGATTGACTTTGACTATCTTCTTGATCTCAAGGACACTCGCAATTCCATAGATTATCGAGGGGTGAAGGTAAGCCCAGATATCTGGAAGCAGAACAAACTAAGAATCGCGCTGACTATCAATGCGCTCAGGGCCTATATCCGCAAACGTTTGGATGACTAGGTAATCTATGTAGTGCAATCGTAATGCAGAGATATTAATACCCGGCAAAATCCACCAGAACAGGGCGGATAAGCCCATCATTTTTCTGTAAGACTGACTTATCGACGATTTCCGCATAACCTTTTTAAACTCAAAAGAAACGCCACAGATAGGGGGTAAAACCACATGGCAAAACCAGCGCAGAAGAAGGGATCAAAGCAGACAGTGCTGATAGTGGAAGATGAGATCAGCATAGCGAAAGCGCAGGAGCTAATACTCTCAGAGAGATACAGTGTGCACCTCGCGCATGACGGAGAAGCAGGACTTGAGAAAGCCAAGGAGCTAAAACCTGACATCGTGGTGCTCGACATCATGATGCCCAGACTGTCGGGCTATGAGGTTTGCAGAGCGATACGCAACGACTCTGAACTGGACGCCACAAAGATAGTCATGGTGACTGCCAAGAACCAGGACAAGGATGAGGCATTGGGGATGGACCTTGGCGCAGACGACTACATCATGAAGCCGTTTGAGCCAGAAGAGCTATTGCATGTGGTATCACAATTACTCAAAGGGAACTAACAGTAAGGCCCGATCTTTTGAGATGATCTTCTTTGAAAAAGAGAGGCGATCGCTCGCAAGCCGTGCGAATCACTGGCTTAGCATAGCGGATGAGGGGAAACCAGATGACTGTCATCACCATAATCCAAGTCTATCATGGAGTCAACAGGTTCCTTGGCACGACTTCGGGAGAGCTTACAAAGAACGCCTTCGAGCTGATACTCTTCACGCTAGTCACATACATGGTCGCAAGCGAATGGATGCGCGCGCGACAGAACAAGGAGAAGCTGCAATGGCTGATGTGGGGGTTCTTGTCTCTCTCGCTGACAAAACTGATGACCACCCTGGCAATCTCATTTTTGGTATTTGGAGGATTCGACAATTACCTATCCTGGCCAGGCCCGATAGCGCGGTTGTTTGCGTGCATCACAATATTTGACACGACATTCGAGCTGTTCGCGATAGGCCTGATCTCGTTGGGGTTCCTACAACCCGTCCTGACAAAAAATCCCAACAAACTTGTCAAAGAGTTCCTATTGATCCGGCGGAGAGTCATGGTCTCCATGCTGATCCTATGCGTATTCATCTCCATATTGTTGTCCATCCGCGTATACAACGCACCACAAATCTTAGGCATGTATTGGCCTGCATTCATCTGGTTCAACATCGCAAAGATCCTCGTGGCCTGGTCAACAATAACCTACATATCAGTTCACCGAAGCTCATTTCTTGCCCAAAGCAAATACTACCCTAATCTGATCCAGGCCATGGTCGTTTATTCCTTGACGCCGATACTGCAATCCATAAACCAACTCTTATTTAACCATCAAAACGCAGCGCTTCTTGTGCTCGCAAAGCCATTTCCATTTCTAGCAGTGCTGCTCTTCACGCGAGTGATATACCTTCAGATCGCAGACAAGGCGGCGCTATATGATGAACTGGCTACTGCACAGGCCAAGTACATCCATGAAAAAGAGCTAAGCGACATGAAAGACGACTTCATCAGCGTCGTGTCGCACGAGCTGAAGACGCCATTGACTGCTATATCGCTGTGGGGAAGCATTATGGGGAGTGGACGGCTCGGCAAGATCAGCTCGAAACAAAAAGAGGCATGCGGGATAATCAAGAACGAATCATTTCGGCTCGCACAGCTGATCAACGATGTGCTAGACCTGTCAAAACTCGACAAGGGAAAGATCGCAATAAAGCTTGAGCACGCAGACCTTAAGGAGGTCTGCAACCTCGACAGCTTCAAAGCAATGGCAGTCGAGAAGAAAATAGAACTATTGAACGAGATCAACAACGGAACGATAACTGAAGTAGACCCCGATCGGTTCAAGCAAGTCATTTACAACCTCGTGTCGAATGCACTCAAATTCACCGAACCCGGAGGAAGAGTTATCGTCTCAGCATCACGGCGCGGGACCGACACGGTGGTGACTGTCTCAGACAACGGGATCGGCATACCATCCGATAAACTGGACGGACTGTTCACGAAATTCTACCAGGTCGAGAATCACCTCACCCGTAAGAGCGGGGGCACCGGACTTGGGCTTGCGATATCCAAACAAATCATCGAGCTGCACGGCGGGACAATATCAGTCGAGAGCGCGCTTGGAAAAGGCACCACATTCACGATAAGACTGCCTGGGATGAAGAAATAGCGTCAAAAGAAATTAGGGTCGTCTGAACGGATGGTTATCTCTTTAGGGTTCTTCTGAGGTTTTCTATTGGATGGTAGAAGGTCTGGACGGTCTGACGTGACTTTGACCTCTCTTGGCTTCTCTTGGCACGGCTTCTGATCGAACCTCTCGGCACCCACATCATCAGATGTCATGTCGATTGTGCGGCCACCGACAGGCTTAGCTTCCTTAGAGAACGCGTTAAGCTCGCAGACCTTTGACCAGGAGATATTGCCACAAGAATCACAGAAGCCATAAGGGCCCCATTTACCCAACCTCAACTCCAAGGTCGCACCACAGGCGCAGCGCAAGTTGTCCATCTTATGCGAGCGATGGGCCTCGCACACAGGCACGCCTTGGTCGTTCTTGGCCACAGCGTTTCGGCCGCAGACAGGGCAAGCTGGAAGCCTGGACTCACCATACACCTTTTTCCTGAACATGTCTCACCTTATCGATATCCAGCCGCCCTGGCACTAACTAATAAATATTACTAATGCCAAAAACCACTTATGGACCCCCAAAAACTCATAATCACCGCCGCCATCGTAATGATCCTGATTATTCCCGCTTCAATCGGACAGTACCTATCCTCTCCGCTTGGAACACCACAATACGTTTGCGCAGGCATTGCAGGCATCAAGTGCCCATCGGGATACACCTGCCAAATCGACACCCCCTACTACCCGGACAAGATGGGGATATGCTTGAGAACCGGGACATCTGCAAACAAGTGTCCCTCATCACTAAACTATGTATGCGGCGCAAACGGGGCGTCGTACACAAACGAGTGTTATGCACTGACCTCTGGAACAACAGTGGCCTGCAAAGGCAAATGCCCATGCCAAGCGAACACCTGCTTAGCATTATGGGCCCCAGTCTGCGGATCAAACGGAGTCACATATGGCAACGCATGCAAAGCCCAGCAAGCATCAGCGACTGTCGCCTGCAACAGGGCATGCCCCTGCAAAATCTGCCCTGCAAGCCCGGTTGCACTATGCAACCAGGGGGAGAAGCGCACCAATTCCTATGACTCCAACGGCTGCCCCGTATATCGCTGCGAGAAGACCCCCTGCGGACCAATCGCGCCAGTCTCCTGCGGCCCATCTGAGCGGATCATATCTGAAAAAGGAACAGACGGATGCACAAGATACCGATGCGTGGCTTTTGAAGGCACATGCAAGGACAGATGCGGCTCATTCCCCTGGTACGCCGGAAAATGCCGATGCGACAGGTCATGCCTTGTCCGTGGCGATTGCTGCTTGGACTACAACACCCACTGCACTCTAAAGTGCCCGAGCACCATAGAAACCGTATGCGGCTCCAACGGAATAACCTACAATAACCAATGCGAGGCTGAACGCGCCGGAACACGCATCATATGCAAAGGACAATGCCCATGCAACCGGGTATGCCCAGTTTATCCCACACCCTACTGCCCTAGCGGTAAATTGACCCTTGGAGAGAAGATGGCGGATGGATGCATAGGGCCCCAAAAATGCGTGCCTAAAATGTGCGCCATATACCCCCGGCCATACTGTCCAATAGGCAAAGCGATCCCCGGAGAGAAGATGGCAGACGGGTGCACCGGACCTCCAAAATGCACAACAAACACGTTCGGATCATGCCACGACAGCTGCGGAAGCATGTCAAAGACAGGGACGTGCCAATGCGATAAACAGTGCGAGAGCCTAAACGACTGCTGCGTGGATTATAAGACTGAATGCGCTTAGATCCTCGGCTTGATGTCTGGCAGAGTGTAAGTCTTTGGAGACTTGAGCAGCTGGTCGATCCCGAAGACCTCATTAGGATCGATAGGCGGGAATAGGCTCTTATCGCACGGGAAATCTATCGCGTCTAGAACAAACTCGTCAATCACCGCGGTCTGGCCCATGTAGGCGACGGTTGTGGCTGTCGCTGCGACCAATGCCTTTGAGGCAGGGGCAGTGATCGCATTGTACAACGCCGGGACGCCTGCTGCTGAAGCCAAGGTGAGGGCTGTGGCGACAGTGGCGGCTTTGACGCGGTTCTCGAGGCTAGTCAGGAGGTATTCTTTCGCAGTGTCCCATATCGCTGCTAAAGTGCCTCTCGCGACGCAAGAGAGGTAAGTTGAGATAGGCATGCCAGGGAGGTTCACGGGGAGGAAGGAATCGTCGGTGTCTGGATGGTACTTCTCTGGGAGGTTGTCCATGTCGGATGGGCGAAGGAAACGTTGTTTTTATTGATTATGGAATCATCGCTTGGGCAGGGATGGCTCTTCTGGCTTGATGAATTCTAGCGGTCCGAGGAGGAACTCCACAGGATCAGATAGGAACTGCTCTATGATGATCCCCTCGATCACATCTTTGAGATTATTGCCGTCCTCGGTCTCTTCCCTATCCTTGAAGATGCTCATCGATCGATCCGGATGATACCTGATTCTGACACTCCCATCTTGATAATAGGCCCCTAAAGAGAGGGCCTGCTCCACAGGCCGGGTATCTTTATTTTGAGGTCCTTTGCAGATGCTCGCGTCAAGGCTGGAATAAGAAGCGCAGACTAATGCGGCTGTAAGGGCGATCCTTGAAGAGTAGGAGGGCATAATGGCCTGGATTTTATCGCGGCTTAATATTTTATCGGAGCCTATACTTTTGCGGTTTTTGTGTTGGTGATATAGGTCTCTTATCGGCGATAAATGAACTGTTTTTGTGGCTTCGGATTCTTGTCATTAGGTGCTGATTTTCGGAATGGAAAAGTATATATATATTGGTTATCCATGGATATCCCCATATGAGGATAGTAAACCTGAATAAAGGAAAGCTCGCCCTCAAAGACGATGATATCGATGGCTTTTTGGAGCGCACAGTAACCCCAATCGGAAATAGCGCTAAGGCCGATATTCCTCGTCGATATGTGGGAAAACGAGTGTATATTATCGTGTGCAAAAAGTAAAGGCGAGGAACCCGTTCGATGAGTCCTACCTACTCTGAGATACCGCAAGGTCTCAAGAAATACTTGAGACCTTACCTCAAAAGATTGACCAAACCCCAACAGCCACACTTCTCAACTTTAATCGCAGGACTAATCGTGCATGAAAACAAGACCCTACAAGAGATCAATGACGCTTTTTCCAACAAGGATCAAAGCAGTCTCAATCGATTTGTCAACAATCATGATTTTAACGTCTTAAACAAAATTCGTCTTGCACAAGTCCAACGCGCTCTCCCCTCACGTCACGACGGTTTGCGAATCCTCGATAATTCCCTCGCGCACAAAACTGGCAGGTGTATGGAAAGCGCAGGCTACCATCGAAGCGGAATAACCAAAGAAAAAGAATGGGGTCACGACATTCTCAATTCTTACTACACTCATCCAGATTGGAAAATCGGATACCCCATCACGGCAGAGATATGCACTGCAAAATCGGATAAAGATCATGCCTACAAATCAATCAAGCACATGGCGCTTGATCAAACAAAATATGCTCACGCGCATGGTGTGAAAGGGATAATTTGCGCGGACACCCTTTTTTATGCAGATTACGTCGTGCACGAACTTGATGATTGTGAAGAAAAATATTTACTCGGTGCGCCTTGCTCACTAAAAATAAGCGTCAATCGAGAAAAACGAGTCTCCATCCAAGAATACTTCAAGAACAAGACATTCCACAAAGTACAGATTGGAGAAAAAGGGTATCATATAGCCACCATTTGGGCAGGCATACGCGATGTAGGAACACGCCGAATCATATGCTCCTACCGGGATGATGATCCCGACGACAAAAGATATTACGTGACCAACCTCACTTCTTCAGAGAAAGATCTTATGCGTCTACTAGTTTGCCGATGGCGAATCGAATGTTTTCATCGTGACGCCAAGCAACACTTAGGATTTGAGGATTATCAAGTGCGAAAAGATCGCGCAGTACGAAACGTAGTGCTGGCCGTCCTCATCGCATACACAATCCTTGTCCTAAGCCTACTTCACACGACGCTGCGCCGAATAGCAACCACCATCGGAAGACCATTGAAAACCATCGGAGAATTATGCCGATTTATGCGATTAGCAGCACGAAAGAAATGGCGCTGGATTACCAGTATGCTGCACAGTCGATTGGAAGACTTCAAGAAAATCTTGAACCGGGAGGTGCTAGTCAAAAACGCAAAAGTCTAGGGAGCGTGAGGTTTATATATAGAACATAATTACTGAAAACCAACACAGCCCCGTAGTGTAGCGGCCAAATTCTCGAAAAGAGAAGGCAAATCATCTCGGACTCTGGTGGCAGGAACGCGGAGCTTTCCGAAGTTTCCTGCCGGAAACATCCGGGGACCTCGGTTCGAATCCGGGCGGGGCTATACTGCCTCTAATTGCAGGTATATGGGACTAAAATGATATGCGCTCTCTGCAAATCAACCATAGAAAAATATGATCCTACCTTGAATCATCTGGTCATAGATGAATCCTGCTCTGCAGACATCTGCCAGGGGTGCATAGACAAATTCTTCAAATGGCAGCAGGGCCTGTACGCGCGGCTGTTCCCGACAAAGGCGATGAAGAAACGGGTAAGTTGAATTGATATGGAATGCGAAGAATGTGGAAAGGAAATGAGGCCTGTTGGAGTCCGAATAGAAGGCGCTCAACAGAAGGTCAAGAGCTACCAATGCACCGGATGCGACCGAGTCGAGTTCGAGCAGGGGACCGCCAGGAAGGCTGTAGGTGAGCTGACCATCTTGGGAAACCTATAAATCCCATCTGCCCTATTTCCCCCTTATGGATTTGATCATAAAAGAATCTATCATCAAAGGCAAAGGGGTCTTCGCAGCAAGAGACTTCAAGAAAGGCGAGACTGTGATAGTCTGGCATCCAGAATCTGTGCTCTCTAAATCGGATTTCCAGTCTCTTTCGGAAGATGAGAAAGCCCACGCAACTTACGCGGGCAATGGGAAATATCTCGTTCAGGGGTCGCCAGAACGATTCGTCAACCACTCCTGCGAACCTAATACCTATACACACGGAAGGAAGGATATCGCTCTAAGAGACATCAGGAGAGGAGAAGAGATCACCGGAGATTATGCTCTAAATGGAGTGGAAGATTGGACCATGGAATGCAATTGCGCAAGTAAGAATTGCAGAAAGATAATCTACGGCGATTTCTTGAAACTGGATGATAAAACCCGGAAACGGCTTGAACCATACCTTGAAGATTGGTACAAAGAAGAGTTCAATAACCTAAAGTGAACTATGCGCACAGTGTCTGCTACATCTGGACCACTAATCCATTAATTATAAAATCTGATCGTGGGATGCTGTCTTTATGGCACTACCTATCAACAGAGATCAGGCGCTGGAGCTGCTTCGGGCACACAACACGGACCAACATGACTTCTACCATTATCTCGAGAGCGAAGCTGTGATGGGCGCACTCGCTGAGAGGCTGGGGGAGGATAAGGGGTATTGGATGATGCTGGGGTTGCTTCATGACGTGGATTGGGGTGAGACAAAGAATGACTCTACTAAACATCTCACGCTGGCGCCCCAACTACTCAAAGAAGCGGGATTTGACGATGAATTCGTCAAGATAGTCGTGTCACACGGGTGCGGGTTCGACTGCGCTGGACTCAAAGACAAGAAAAGAGAGGGGAAGGCTGAGCACGCGCTGGCTTGCTCTGAGACCGTGACTGGGCTGATACATTCTTATGGATTGATGCGAAAAGGGCTCGCTGGCATGGAAGTGTCAGGCTTGAAAAAGAAATTCAAGGACAAGAAGTTCGCCGCTGCTATTGATCGGGAGATAATACTAGAGTGCGAGAAGATCGGGATTGGGCTTGATGAGTTCCTCGGGATCGCGATAAAGGTGATAGAGGGGATAGCTGGGGATGTGGGGTTCACAAACTGATAAACACGAGACTGACAATCTTTTTCAGGATGCGCGACAGCATAGGCATCAGTCAGCTTTTTATCCAACTGAACACCCTCGACACACATGCAAGTGATACATTATCCGGCGATACGAGACTGGGTGAAAAGTACCTACCCCCACTCTTACTCATTCCTAATGGATAATTTCTCCTCTTATGGGGGAGTGTTCATGGTCGGTGGAGTTATCAGACATTACTTCCTGAGAAATAGGCCAAACATTAAGCGAACAAGACTGAATGACCTTGACGTGACGGTGGATGGCATAACAACCACGGAACTAAGGACTGTGCCTGGACTCACGATCGAAGAATTCCCTCCATCCTCCTCGCGAGGGCTGATAACCCTCGATGGACCATTACTTGACATCTGGCCTTTACAAGAGACCTCCGGACTTGAAGAATTCAATCTGCCAAAGAATATAGTGGGAGTGTTGATGCGAGGCGTCCTCAATCTCGATAAAGTAGCGGTAGACCTCAGAGACGGAAAGACCTACGACCTCGGCGGGCTAGACGCGATACTTGAGGAGAGGATATCCTACTGCCCAGCAAGGCCATACCTCGAGGAATTGAACGCTGCGCGGATACTCATCTACCAGCGCAAGACCGAATTCTCCTTAGATGAGAGCGCTGTCAGGCATCTCGAACTTGTCAGACGCGGGATGACCCCTGAGAAAGAAGACGAACTCCGGCGAGAGGTCGGGAAGAAATACCCCGAGCTGGTAGACTGGGTGATAGGGAAGCTCGCGGGGAGAGGCCACGAGCCGAGATGAGCTTGAACAGCATCGCTATCATGATACATCCCATAGATCTCCCTCGACCCATAATTCCGGAATAACCGGATGTCCTGATGAAATAAAGCCTTTCTGCCGGAGATTCCAATCTCTTGGCGCATGGCTTGCGGATTCTGCGAAAGACAGCCGGAAAAACCGCCGCAACACAGAAAACTTATATTCTTTAACATACCCTATGAGCATATATTCAGAGGATATGATATACCTGATAACCCATATCGGAAGGTTCACAAGAAAATGAAAAACTCCATACGATGCCCATGCGGAGGAAGCGCGCCCTATCGAAAGGATTTGCGTTTCAACAATAACCCCATCGAAGGCTGGAAGTGCGAAAAATGCAAGGAATCCTATTACAATCCTATCCAGGCTGAACGGATTCTGCTCATCAATAAGATCCGCAAGATGAAATACCTCGTGAAAGTAGGCAAGATGAAGAGCAACTACATAATACGGATACCAAAGGAAGTCGGGGAAGCATTGGACCTAAAACAAGGGAAGGAAGTGGAGCTTGGCATCAGAGGGGAGAAGGAGATAGTGATCTCCGCGTTATGATGTTCTCGCATGATGTGGACGCATAATCTACCATCGGCGATACTTAATCGAAACAGGATAACCTTAGACCAAGGCCTCAGCATCATCTCCTATGTCCTACCTTGTACTGCTGCTCGGTCTCTTCCAGGAGATTACGCAGCCATCCCAAATCCTTATTGCACGGCCTTTTTTTCTTGTGGAGCTTGCTGGCATGGATGACCAGATAATTCAATTGAACAAACTGGCGGAATCTATCATCAAAAAAAGAGTCGTCGGCGACAGATCGGTATCCCTCTAGGAAGCTGCGCTTGTGCTCATCTTTAAACCAATGGAGAAATGGCTTGATAAACCCATATCCTTTCAGATTAGGTATTACATTCTCTTCATCCACTAGGTGAACCTGCCCGTCATCCCCCTTGCGGAAATTGGAGGGGTTAATATCCTGTATATCCATAGAGTATTCCGTCTTGCCTTCTGGCTTGAGGCGGTGGAAATTCTCTTCTATCTTCTTCTTATCCTCTTGGTCGAGGAGCTCTTGGTCAATAAGGTAATTCAAGCTCCTGTGGAACTTGGCGTCTGGGTCAGATGGCCTTTGAACTTTGATAGCGTGGACACGACCCACAATCTGGCCAACCTTGTAAACCGTGTCACAGTCTTCATCTTTTCTCAGGTCTCGTCCAGGTATATACTCAAATAGAAGGTTCCGGCCTTGACGACCGATATAATGAGTCATGACTCCTTTCGATCGCACTTTCATGATATTGCTCTCTATATACCTTGCCTGGGCCACATCATCACAGATCCTGAGCTTGTACCTCCTCCCCCGATCCTCGACCAGGAAAACCTCGCCCGAATCAGCGTCATTTAAGTTGGATTGGAGAGGAGTGATAGACGGATCTTTGAGAATGTCCGGAAAGATCTTTTTTGCCATCGGTGGGTAACTGAGGTAATCAATATTTATAATGACTCACTTCCTCACAGCTTCCTTGATTATCTTTATCATGTAATCGAGCTGGGGCCTGGTTATGTCCTGGTGGCAGCCGACGTAGAAGCCGTTCTCGTTTATCCACTTGGCGACAGGAAAATCGTCTTCCTTGAGATTTAGGAGCTTCTTGTATACCGGCTGGTTGGTGAGCGGGAGCATGTCACGTGTCTCAACGCCTTTGCTCTCAAGGAAGTTGACGACACGCTCCTTTTTTTCATTCTTAAGGACAAGGGGGAACATCATGAAGCTGTGCTCTGTGTGAGGACGGATTGCCGGGAGCTGAACTAGACTATCGACATCCCTTAGGCCTTCGATGAGATACTTCGCGTTGTCACGCCTTGGCATGATTAGCGCCTTCCAATCATCGGTCTGGGCGACTCCGAGAGCGGCTTCCATCTCAGTTGCGCGGAATGAATGACCCAATGACGTGAACTTGAAGCGGCGATCTATTATCATCTTCATCTCATCAGCAGACTTGTTGTCATCGTCATCGATGGACATGTAGATGCTGTCACGGCCGTGGTTCATTATGGACCTTATCTTGACAGCGTATTCCGGATCGCTTGTGGTGTTGAGGCCGCCGACACCGGTGGTGATGAGATGAGCGACATAAGTGGAGAAGCAGCCCACATCGCCTAGCGCGCCTACCGAGACTCCCTTATACTTGGCGAACATGGTCTCGCAAGAATCCTCGATGATCTTTATGTCATGGCGCTTGGCGATGGCCTTTATCGGATCCATGTCGCAAGGCTGGCCGAAGAGGTGGACAGGGATTATCGCTCTTGTCTTTGATGTGATGGCCTGCTCGATCTTCTGCGGGTCGATCTCGTAATAATCCGGCTCGACATCGACGAACCTGACCTTCATGTTGTTGTGGAGCACTATGTTCGATGTGGCTATGAACGTGCAGGCAGGCACTATGACTTCGTCGTCATCCTTCCAGCCATGGATCTCTTTTAGGGCAGCGAGGGCGATATGGAGGGCTGAAGTGCCGGAGTTGCTCATTATCCCGAATCTGCAGCCATGGAGGCGCGCGAAATCGGATTCGAAACGCTGCATGAACGGACCATAAGAGAGCCGCTTGGTCTTGAGGACCTCATTGACGTACTCTACGGCCTTCGGGCTGATGAACGGGGTGCCTACGCCTATCTGAAAAGAGGGATTAGCCATCTATCGACGAGAATCGAGTGCGGGTTTAAAAAGTTTCTGACAAAATCGTTTAATGTCCCTCACTCTGCTTGGGACTTAAACGATTTTGATGAAGGAAAACCCCCTTACCGTGAATCGATGGCAAACAATTGGGCTGCGTTACTTACTTCTTTCCAAACAAGGCTTTATCGATGATCTCAGAAGGCCATGCCCTTGCCTGAAGCTCATCACGGATGGCCTGTGGATGCTTGCCCTGCTTGATAGAGACCTCGACATAACCTGAAGCGACCTTCTGGAGGCTCTTCAAGATATGGGCCTCGCTCCACCGGTTCTGACGCAAAGCAGCGATAATCTGAGTGAGAGTGAAACCCTGGGTGAGCGTCTGATTGACATATAAAGTGATCTCCTTGACAGCCTGCAATTCCTTGTAAAGAAGGTAAGCGGCGTAGGCAAGGATGGCGGCGATGATGATAAATACGCTTCCAAGAACAGGAATGGCCCAAGGGTAGTCAGATGAGATCGCGACAGCAGATGCCATGATGCCTGCCCCATCTCCAGCCACAGATGGCGACTCCACTGCAGGGATCTGATCATCAGACACCCCTGTGACTGGCGTGACTTGAGCTATCTTCTCCATCGCAGGCACCTCTTTGGCAGGAGTGGTTTTTATTGGTGTCGGTGAGGCGGCAGGACTCTTGGAAGCGGAGGCCTGCTGGCTTGACTGCGAGGGAGACTGGTATTGCTCAGAAAATTGAGCTGGCTGCTGATAAGCGGAAGGCAAAGTGACTGTCTGGGCAGGCAGTTGAGCGGGCTGGACATCGGTCAAGTATACCTCCACAGTCGCGGATGAGCCTTCAGTCTTTGTGAGCGTGAGCGCAACCTCTGCCTTTGAGTCAAGATTAAGATCGAGGATGTCAGCATTCCCCTCCCTTAAGTCAAAGACCTTGCCCGATGGGTATGACTTAAATGATGCATTGGCCTCTCCATTTCGGAGGTGGGTGACTATTATCTTGGTCGCATTGAGGTAGAACTCCACAGAGTCACGCTGGCCAAGATTCACAATCTGCGGCGATGATGAAATGTTTATCTTGAACCTCAAGACTTTCGGCCCTTCATCAAGAGACTGGTTGATCGAACCTGATCCATCGATTGGACCCTGCGAAAACTGCGAATTCGTCTGAGCAGACGGTGATATCTGGGAAAGCTCGTCTGAAGGCAGCACCTCTGCGACAGCTGAGTGTCTGAGGCCTTCCACAAGATATCCGCTGCCTTCGATAGAACACCTGAACCCGAAATTGTAGACCCCGTCGCAGAACAGCTTGACCTCTCCTGAAGCATCGCAGCGCGCAGAGATATTGCCAAGATCGGCACCATCAGAATCCTTGACACAGACATACTGGCCAGAACCGACTCTTTGGAATCTCATTGCCTTAGTCGAACCAGGAGGCAGCACAAGACCTCTGATAGACGAGCCACCCCTGCCAGAAGAACTGGTAGCTATTCTCACCTGCGAGAGATTTATCGAACCTGAATCGAGATCGATACGCGCCGTGACTGTCGCTTGCTGGCCGGGCTTAGTGAGAGTGAGCGTGCGCATGCCTGTAACGGACCGATTCGATATCAAGGCATCATCGATAAAAGCCTGCTCTGCGATGCCAGACGGCAGGTCTCCAAAGACTGTGGTGCGGACTTGGGATGACTGATCTGACTCGCGATTGATAGTGACCATGTTGACGCCACGCGGCCGAAAAGTGAAAGTGGAGTTATCAGTTCCATTGTATGACACAATGACAAGATCGCCATCCTGCCCAGCCAGCTTGATGAGGCTGGTGTAACCGAACCTGCCATTGACCACCTGGTAAGAAGACTGCAACGACCCAACCTTGATCATGACAGCCCCTTGCGTAGAAGACGGATTGACGACTCCATAGACCTGATGGAAAGAAGGGGGATTAGGGGCTGCGGCATAGACTTGGGAAACCAATGAAATAGACATGATAACCAATGCCAGGAAGAGAGAAAACTTCATCTTCACGGCCTCCCCGGATTGTCGATTATAACCCAGTAAGCAATGCCCGGCTCTAAGAGAGTGCTTTGTGAAGTAGGCATGGGATCAGACCTTGCCTGCGAGACTGAATATAGCTCTCTGACAGTGATACCTGCGCTCTGATTAATGACTGAAGACAGCGACCTTGATGCGTTGCCTGTGGCGCCGATAAGATAGGCGCCTGAATCAGTCTGCGAGCCGATTACGAACCCTTCCACCCGGGACGAAAGAGAGAGATTGACATTGGCCAGGTAATCAGACTGGATGTAATAAGCCTTGCCCGGATCGAGCCGGGTCAGGTCTGAAGGGACCCCCGGGCGGAAGACGAGCCACGGCGGACTCTTAGACTGATCATATGAGAATATTGATATCGCGCCGAGATTCCCGCCATCTGCCTGGAGATCAACATACTGCTTGTGCTTAAGAGCGAAAGCAGACATGCCTGAAGGCACCTGGACAAACTCAGTCTGAGCCTGCGGCAGCTCGCTCCATCGCTGGGATGAAGAT
Source organism: Nanobdellota archaeon (assembly GCA_038046365.1). Taxonomy (GTDB): domain Archaea; phylum Nanobdellota; class Nanobdellia; order Woesearchaeales; family JAGWAF01; genus JBBSWF01. Next base: position 7,548 of record JBBSWF010000066.1, on the reverse strand, counting down.
TGGTTGGTGACTGTGATTATCTGAGTCTGGTTCTCCTGCACGCAAGCCTTGAACTCTCCGGGACAGATCCATCCTTGCGCGCAGCCGCAGAACTGGCACGCATCGATAAAATTCCCTCTCGAGCAATACTTCGCATTGAGCGTGTAAGGGTTGAGGCATGAGCGCTGGATCACGCCACCCTGACACTCCTGCTCAACAGAAAGATTGTCAAGCGGACCAGAGACACTGATATTGAGGCCTCTTAACGGATACTTCTGTCTGTCAGAGAGGACCGCGATAGCCTTTGCGATAGCGTCTGATGAAGGCGACACGATAAACAATCCTGCCTGGCCATCTGCCTGCTCAAGGATGATCTGGGCTTCATTTGGATTAAGTCCTATATTGCACGAAAGCGCAGGAATATCCCATAAGAGCCTGATCAATGAATTGGTGCAAGGGTTGCCAATGATCATGGCATTCTTGGTCTTTAATGCCTGACTTGGAACCACGGGATCGGGCGCACCTGGAATTGAGCGCTTGAGCGCCATCGCGTTATTTGTGTCCTGGTCAGTCGGACTGTCTTGCATGATGATCTCAAAATTCGCTATTCCATCCTTCACGAATGGCGAGGGGTAATCAGCAAGCGAGATCTGCTGGCCCTGCACTGTCATGTAGGCCTTACCAAGCGAAGCGGCATCCGGGGGGGCCTGACATGAAGAGAGCAGCGAGACTGCAATGACTACAACAGCGAAGACCGTCAAATCATGCACCCTGCTATTTTGCGACATCTTATCCTCTATCACGATACCTCTGGTTCATACCCTTCCACGACTGTGGCACACAACCCTTTCTTGCAAGCGCAGGAACCCTGGCCGCAATCCATGGTGCCTGGGCGGCAGTCCATAGTACACATCACGCCAGCGCAGACAGGCTTCTCTGATATTGGAACACAAGATGAAGAATGACAACAATCTGAAGCAACGCAATCTGTATCAGAGCGGCAAGACGGTCCGCTCGCCGCCTCAGGCGCATCCGAGTAGCTTGAAGGCTGGACAGCGCAAGACAACATGATCGATAACATGACACCAGCCATAAAGATTCGACCTATGATTCGCATAGCGCCAGAACGGCCGGATTCAATATATAAATAGTTCGATGGGCTGCACAAGAAATGCGGCTGATCCAATCGCTTAACGAAAAGTGGCCAATATCCATGGAGTGAAGTAAGCCTCCACGTAAGCTGCGATGACCACAAAAATCGCTGACAACAAGAAAAGATACAACCCATCCTGGATCACTCGATTAAACCGCGGGGAGAGGAATTTCTCCCTTATGACCCCCTTTGAGATGATACCTCCCGCAGTGGCTGCGAAGAAGTAAGAACCCGCCTCAAGAACCAAGTGAGGGGAGACCAGCAATATAGTGTAGAAGAAATGAAGCACAGGATGGGTAGCTCCTGCAGCAGATTGCTTGGCCGCAAGACCGAAGATCACGCCCCACGCAGACGCGTTCCATATCAAAATGAACACGCTGCCTGCCCCGTAGAAGAAACTCATCAGAAGACAGATCAGAAGCACCCGGGCGTTGTTCGCCAGAAGGTCCATCATGAACTGCCCGGAAGCAGCCGCTCTGCCTGAAACAAAATAAGCTATCTTGGACTGAGACGCGAAGATCGCGCTAGTAGCGACTGGCGGCCACATCGCAGAGAAGAAACCAAATGTGAGAAGCGATCCGATGAACACGAAAAAGTAGATCGTTAATATGTCCGAGTGATCCCAAAACAGGCGAGCAAGAGAGAACCTAGACTCTGACGCCATCTTTGACGCCTCCATCGTAAGCAACGTGTGGATGGACGGCACAAGCAACAACGAGGTGAAAGCCACTGACGCCATGCCTGGATCATCAGGGAATAGGACCATTGCAGAGAAGATACCAAACACAGAATAGGACATCCCCAAAAGGAAAGCGAACCTGGCCTTTGATTCTAGCCACTCCTCCTTATACAACTGCTCAAACATGAGCGCTGTATGATGAATTTCGGGTATTTAATGGTTTTCAGACTATTGGCTGCGTTCCATAAATCGAGTATCACGGATAGGGGGTAATACCCTGGAAGGCCTGAACACGCCTTCACCGGGCAAAATATATAAATCAGACCGGCAAAGTCACCATCATGGGGGGCTCACACTCAGGAAGCCGAAGAGCCGAGCTAGGCTGCGAACTAGACAGCTACATATCTGGTGTTCGAAAGCGGAAGCCCTTCTCGATCGCGCAAAAGAAGAGGGCATGGTCCATATGGCCCTTCTCTCGCAGGAGCGACGACATGCTCACCTCTATAAAGCCTGCGTCAGCGTGTCAGGCGCCAAGGAGCAAGCCTACAGAAGAGGTGGCCAGGACAAGCTTCTGGGACGGCATAAAAACAAGCATGCGGGACACCGTACGCAAAGACCTAGAGAAGATCAACCAACAACAGGGGGCAAAAGACATGAGACAGGATGACGATTTCATCGATTTCGAAGACGGGGGACTCAAAGTGGTCCCGATCCCGGATGACGAGCCAGTGCAGAAGCAGAAACCATCTTGCGCATCGATCATGACATCTAGCGCAGCGCCGAGAGTGAAACCCGCTGAGCAAGCCTCGGTAATGTTAGATCCATTTGCTGACGAGCCTGTGGCGGAGAAGCCTGCCAAGAAAGCTGGCTTCTTCTCACGATTATTCTCGAAGAAGAAAGCCGCGAAGGAAGAGGCAAAGATGGACGAAGACTTCCTGACAGCCACGCCTGTGGTAAACGTCGCTTCGAGTGTGAACCTTGAGCTCAAAGATGACTTCAAAGAGCTGTCAAAGCTGTTCTTGAAATCGCTTGAGCGGATGAACAAGGAACAATTGAACTCGTTTAAAGCGACTGAAGATTTCGAGAGGTTCAAAGGACTATTGAAGAAGCATAGCGTGATAAAGTGAATGAACGGAGCTTCAGCTCTTCTTCGTCTCGTTGAAGAGGTCTTCGGCTTCCAGGCGTCGCCTGAGGTCGGTGGCAATGGTCTTGTCGTCTATTATCACGATGTTCTCATCGTTTGAGTAGTAACCTGATTTTGTCGGGTTGGCGCTGCCTGTGATGATAGTTTCGTTGTCTATGATGAAGAGCTTGCGGTGGAGGAGCCAGGCGCCGTCGTGTAGGCGGATCGGGATGCCTGACTCGTTCAAACGGGTGAACTGGCTGTATTGCGACTCCTGCCCCTCTTCTGTGACGCCTGAGACTTGAAGACCGTTGTCTTTTGATGTGATGATCGATTGAGCGATGGCATCTGAAGTGAAGCTGAACGCCTGGAAGAAGATGGAGCTCTCTGCTCTATCGAGCCGATCCTTGACGATCTCTTCGCAAGGGTCGTCTGGGCAGAAGAGGGCTGTGATGGAGCCCTCTTTTGTTGGGACGGCGACTGTCTTTGTCGGCTTGCCTCCTCCGAAAATATCGCCTCGCATCTCGAGATACTCATCCTTGTAGACCGTAGCGATTGCACTTGAGCCGATAGTGATGAGGAGGTCATGATTTTTGTTCCGAGTGGGGTTGTGCGAACCCGTGATGACCTCCTCGCCATCAATAATGCAGAACTTGTCATGCATCGTGTGGCCCTCTGGGCCAAAGATTGCATCCTCGAACTTGACCTTCTTGTCAGCGACTGACTGGTCGAGGACCAATGGGACGGCTTTGTCTTGGACAGAAGCGAGGACCCTGGGCTCAGTGAGGGCATAGAGAGCGCAGGCGGCATTTGAGGAAGAATTGATAATGTCAGCCAGTTTCCCAGCACAGTCATCCTGAGGACAGATGAATATCTTCACATCAGCGGGCTTGATATCCGGCTGAGGCTGCGGCCTTGCAGGGGGGACGTCTGGAAGAAACGCAGTGGTGCCCCCAGTGATCAATCCCTCACAAGAGTATAGGATCAATGCTGCGACGATGAGGATGGGGAAGGCGATTCTCATGACCCCTTGGGTTGAAGGACTGCTTATTATGGGTTGCCAATAATCTTTCGGCCATTAGACGCATCCTTGAAAAAACTGGCCCCTTTTAGCAATCCATGGAGCAATCCAGGGTATTTCGACTCGAAATAAAGGATGTCTTTGTGGAGAGGGGATAGAGAACCCTTTGATAAAGGGATGTTTTTTGCCCTGGCATAGGCCTCGATCTCTTCGTCTAGTAGGCAAGAGAGGAATGGGACACTTTTGGGGGATTCTACCTTGTTGTCTTTACCAAAGAGCCATGATATGAAAGCCTCTGCTTGGTCGTCGGCAGAGAGGGGTAGGAGGACTTTGTTGAAACCATCGAGGTCTGGCAATGCCACACTTGAGACGTCTGCTTTCCTTATCTTGATGTAGACTGGAAGGCCTCCGAGGCAGTGATCGAGAAGGTAGATCATGACTCGTGATTTAGTGCTAGAATCATCGATGACTAGAACCTTCTCGTCTTTCTTGAAACGGTGATTCAATCTAACATTCTTCTTGATGCGGCGCTCAACGACTCCGATAAAGCAGCAGTGGCAGAGCTGGCCGACGGACTTGATGCGGATAGCTATCCCCTTGGACTGACAGGACCGGCAGACTATGTCTTTCTCTTGTGCCATAGCGTCTATAAAACTGGCTTGCGCTATAAATGTTGGGCTTAGATAGTGGGTCTTGTTACCACTCCCGAATAGAAAAGAAGCGAAAGCTTTATATATAGATTATACTCTACGAAAGTAGTAACAGACGTCCTGAAAGGCTTTTCTCTAAGAGAAGGCAATCAGATCACGATCTATCACCTCTTTTCCCGAGCCAGGGTTCCGCAAGGGGCCTTGGCGAGGGTTTTCTCACCCACGAGAAAAAAGACTGTGAGGCCAAGTACGCACAATATATCCGGGCTGAAACTATGATGGAATGGGGAATCGAGATCGGGGTAGAAGACTACCAACTAAACCGCATCAGCCTATTCTACATTCGAAAGAATACCCGATTGATCTAGATCACCTCTTTTCCCAGGCCTAGGCTTTCCGCAAGGGGTCTTGGTCTGGGTTTTTCTGTGACATCACTGGACTATATTTTGGTATCCTCACAAGAATGAGAATATTTACTACTCCTTAACAATGATTCCCTGTGGCTTGCAATCCGCGATTTGCTTCAATATTCTTCCTGCCGGCTAGATGGCTGCCTCGAGAGGACAGCTATGGCGACCATCAAGACAACCCCCACGAGGAAACCGAAGACGAAAGACTTCACAGAGACTGAAGGCGCGCCATCTTCTCTGATAGCCGAGCCAGTGAGAAAATCAGCATTCTGGGTCTTTGACTCATCAGCAGCTAGATCTCCTGATGGAACCCTCTCAAAGTATATGTCCAGGTTAGCCACCTCAAGGGCATATTCGGCGAACAGAAGGGCTGAATTGATGTCGCCATCCTTTAACGAATTCGCATATTCATAATACGAGTAAGCAAGAATGGGAAAGCTGCCATGGGACTGTGTACGGGCGATAGAATCCTTAACAACAGACAGCTTAAGGTCCAGGATCTTAGGAAGGCTGTCCCTGTTCGCGCCGATCAAGCTGCCGATCAAATTGGCCTCGGCCTTGGCAAGAGACGCTAGGTGCAAACAGCGCTGGTACGCGCCATCCCTTGAGATAGCAGTAGCACGCTCGATAGACTTCTGCACGCCAGCCAATGAATTCGGTATGTAATAATTAACATACTCATACCTCTCTTGCGCTTCAGTCAGCTTGTCCTGGCAGGACTGCTGCAAAGAACGCTCATCTACTGTGTACGATGCGCCTGAAGAACCCAAGAATCGGCTCCAGGCCTTTGCTGAATAGAGGCGCTCCTGGACATAAGCGAGGATGGGCGCAGGGTTAGCGGAATCGCCTGCCTTGCCGAAGTTCTCTAGGAGCTTCTGCGCCTCATCGAGGCGCTCAAGGACTATCATCGAAGCCTGTATATCAGTGATCGTATTCACCCTCCTTGTCTGAACAGAAGTTCTCAACGCAGAGATCTGCCTGCCAAAGTCATCGACTGCCTCCTCGGCCTGGCTCTTTGTGAGATTCTTCTTAGAGATGACCACTGACATAAACGCAATGTTGGACCTGAAACAGTAGGACGCGGCGCTATAAAAATCACCTCTTGAACTTGCATTCTCAGCCATGTCTATTAGCCTGCGCGACTCGTTAAAGATAAGAGACTCGCCGATCATGGCCGCGCTGTCATTCTTTCTCGAAGCGTTTTTTAATCTGGCTTTTGGGACCCTTGAATCATTGCTTACTGCCCTCCATTCACTCTCCAAGTCAGACGACCTGCCGCACATATCTGCTGAGATGTTGCGCATCACCTTGATATAATCCTGCGAAATCGCCAATGAGCCACCGCTTGATGAGGCATTCTTGCCAGTAAAAGGCACGATAGCGTCATCGATTGTCGAGACCTCTCGCACTTCGATGCCTAAATTCTTGCCGAACTCTATTAGATCAATACTCCTTGTGACGGTCCTAGTGAAATTGAGAGTCACATTCTTTGGAATGGTGAAATTAGCAATGATCAGCGGCACCGGATCGTCTTTTTGAGCCGGAGGCGGACCATCTCCAGGCCCGATGTCATCTATGGGGATCGTGTCAGACTCGCAGGTCTTTTGCGTCGAGTTGGTCTTGTTGCTAATAGACTCCCAGACGTCCTCGATCTTGCTTTGAGTATCGTTGGATTCTTCGCCGCAAGACTCATCCGAACCCGCCTCTTCACCATCATACTCTGACTCAGTGTCCGTCTGATTTGTCCTAGTGACTGTGACTAGAAGCTTCTCCTTGTACATCCTTGTGCCAAACGGGATCAGCGCGATCTTCATCCCTGATCTTGAGGCTGCCTTCACCTTGCTCTTGAGACCCCCGACAGGGCCGACAATACCTCCACTATTGATAGTGCCCGTCATGGCGACATCCTCCCTCATGGGAGCGCCTGACAGGACAGACATGGTAAGCACAGCAGCGGCCGCGCCAGCTGAAGGGCCGCCTACGATGCCTGGGCCTGCGCGGATCGTGTAGATAAAATCCTTACCGCTGCAATCGATATCCAGTTTCGAGCAAGCGATCTGCTTTGCGAAGCGCATGCTGATTTGCGTGTCCTCTTTTGTAGGCGGGAATGTCTCTAAGAACACCCTCCCCTGGCCGGGGCGGACTTCTAATGAGAGGTCGGCGATGCTGCCCTGCATGCCCTTACTTGATTCGGAGACCGCCAACAATTTCATCTTGCCGGATGCTTGATCGGGGAGAGCGTTGACCGAGGGCGAAAGCAGAACGATACATAATGCGATCAGGAGGATACATGAAAAACCTGCTCTGGTGACTGGAAAAATCAATCTCATCACTGACGGCATCCGGAAGCTGTTTTTAAGGCTTGTGAAGATGACGTCGGGAAAAAACTCGTATCCTGCGCGAAGAACCACTCGTAAAAGAATTGGACGGTTTTGAGCTTATAATCACGGTATCGTAGTACAATATGGGAACTTAATAACCTGAGTTTTCCCTAGTTTTTATACACAACGCCGATTGCTTTGAGTAGTTGTTT
>JBBSWF010000065.1:0-17273 GCA_038046365.1 Nanobdellota archaeon | reverse complement strand
CGGAGGAAATGGCTGTTTTAAAGGATGTGTGAACCAATTATGAAATTGAACAGTCCTGATCGAGGATGGCGGTTCGTGGAGCGGAGCGCTGGATAGGATAGGTCTGTCCTCTATTTCTTTTGTTAATATACTGACTAATATTATCCCTATGCGATAGATATTACCCCTCACAACTACTATCTATATATAGTTGTCACTAAAGACTCACAAGCGAGGATTATGGGGCGCTTGGAAGAGTCCTGGTGAGACTGGGTGAATCAACATGAGAACAACAATCGCGATATTGGTCACGCTGATGCTCATTGTGACCGGATGCTCTTCTGGTGGAACCGTGACCGGAAATGCTGCGAGCGATGACAATCCCCCCATCAAAATAGGACATATCCTCCCCTTGAGCGGAAACCAAGCCTATGTAGGCAAAGTACTGATGATTGGCGGAGACATAGCCGCTGAAGAGATCAATAGCCTAGGGGGAATAAATGGCAGGCCGATCCAGATCCTCTACGAAGACGATCAAGCAGACCCGAAACAGGCAGTCACCGCCTTCACTAAACTGACTGAGATGCAAGGTGTGAAAGTGATAATGCCAGAACTGTCGGGCTCGACCCTGGCAATAGCCCCACTCGCAGAGCAGGCGAAAATCATATCTTTCTCTCCGATCGCTTCCTCAACAAAGGTCGCCAAGGCAGGAGACTATACATTCCGCATAAGGGAGAAAGGAAGCCTCCACGGGGAAGCCGCCGCCGATTACATGGTCGCACTGGGATGGAGGCGGGTAGCGCTCCTTGTAGTGCTACACGAGAACGGCGCATCATATGCTGACGCTTTTGCAAAAAGGTTCAATGAATCCGGCGGAACCACCCTGTTGATCCAGACATACAGCAAAGATGCAGCCGACTTCAAGACAGAACTCACTAAGATCAAAGAACTCAATCCTGACGCAGTATACCTGGCAGGTTTCGCAAAAGAAGTCGGGGAGCAACTAAAACAAGCCAAAGAGATCGGCTTGAAGACAAACTTCGTCACAACCCCTGGCGCAGAAGACGACCAACTGCTGACCATCGCAGGGGATGCCGCAGAAGGCCTGGTCTACACCTACCCTCTAATCGACATGAACCGAAAAGACGTGCAAAACTTCCTGGTGAAATATCATAACAGGTCTGCAAGCGACTCCTTGATCTTCGGCGCGATGAACACCTACGACAGCCTGCATATCCTGACTAATGTGATGAAGAAATGCGGGCAGGAGACCTCATGCATCAAGACAGAACTCTACTCCATCAAAGACTACCCCGGCATCGGAGGGAATGTCACATTCGACCAGGACGGGGAAGTGCAGAAACAGATCATGCTAAAGACAGTCAAGAACGGCAAATTCGAGCAGATGACTGACAGAGAGAAAAAAGCTACGAAGGTGGAACAATGAAACAAAACTCATACATCCTGATCTTGATAACACTGGCGCTCCTGATAACCGGATGCTCTAGCGCAGACAACGCGACTGGAATATCTACCGGAGACACAGATGCGCCGATAAAGATCGGGTGGATCGGCGGACTGACAGGGACCGGCGCTTCATACGGGACGATAGCCCTGAACGCGGCTCAGCTCGCAGTCGAGGATATCAACAACGACGGCGGGATAAATGGCCGGAAGATAGAGCTTGTCGCAGAAGATGGGAAGTGCGAAGGAGCGACAGCAGCGACTGCAGCGAGCAAACTGACTGAAGTGGACGGACTGAAATACATCCTTGGCGGACACTGCTCGACAGAATCATTATCAATACTGCCTATAGTCGAGGCCAAAGGAGCTTTCATGCTGGCAGGAGCCACCTCAAGCGACAAATTCCCTGGGACGAACAAGAAGGCCTTCCGGACGACCACGCCGACTCCTCCAGTCATGGCGGAAGAGGCTCGCCTTGCTTATGCAAACGAGGCTCGAACAGCTTCGATACTATACGAACAGAAAGACTACCCTGAAGGCAACGCACGCTATGTCAAGACAGATTTCACAGGGCTAGGCGGAGAAGTCAAGTCATACGAATCCTTCCAGCCCGGAACAACAGACTTCTCAACGCAGCTGCTCAAGATCAAACAGCTCGGCGCAGACGCGATGTTCCTCTTCGTGCAAGGCCCGGACACGGCCGCGTTGATCATCAAACAGATAGATGAAGCTGGACTGAAACAGAAGATATACTCCGACCTGATAGTTGTCAGCGCAGTGACCTATGAGAAGACCGGCGGGAAACTGCCCTCTGACGCTTACTCTGTGAGCGTCCACGCTGATGTGGAGAACAACCCTCGCACAAAAGGATTCATGGACCGCTATACCTCCCGCTTCGGACAGGCCGCGCTAGACCCGATGTTCGCCACAGAATCATACGATTCGGTGAAGATAGTGGCTGAGCTGATCAAATACTGCGGAGACGACACAGACTGCGCACGGGTCAGGATGACCTCGAAGAAATGGGATGGGGTGACCGGAGGATTCACTTTCGGCGAGGATGGGAACCCGAATGCGCACATCGCCAAGATACATGTGGTGAATGGGAAAGTCGTCGCTGAGACAATCGGCGGAGCGCAGGCGAGTGAAGGACAATCCCCAGTCAGAAAAGCCAAGGTCGGGGTGATCGCACCATTGACCGGCGACCTGGCAGAGTTCGGGATCGCATTCAAGAACGGGCTGGTGATGGCTGAAGACGAGATAGGATGCGGGAAGGAAACCGAATTCATATTCGAGGACAGCAAATACGACCCAAAGACAGCAGTGTCCGCATACTACAACCTGATCGACGTGAAAAATGTAAGCCTGATAATCAACTGGGGAGCCTACCCATCAAACGCAGTAGCGCCTCTAGCAAAAGCAACCAACTTCCCACTTATAGCGATAACCACAGTCCTAGCGCCTGAACTGCAAAGCCAGAACACGATAAGAGGGGCAGGAGACCCTGACAAGCTGGCAAAGATATCCCTGAACCACCTACGATCCATCGGAGCGAAAAAGATAGGATTCATCAAAGTCCAGAATCCATTCCTTGAGAAATTCATCGATAGCATGCAGAAACAAAAGAACCCTGACGAGACCTTGAGCATAATAGACACTGTACAATACGATGAGATGGACTTCAAGAACACGATAATAAAGTCGATGCAAGGTGACATGCAAGCCATTGGGATATTCCTGTTCTCAGGACAGATCAGACAGTTCTACAAACAAAAGACGCAGCTCGGGTTTGAGATTCCAACATTCGGGACAGACTTCTTCGAGAGCCAAGAAGAGATAGACGGCGCAGAAGGCACGATGGAAGGCGCGGTATACGCAAACTGGGGCACTGAATCGGCATTCGCCCAGAGATACCTGGCGCGATTCGGCAACCAGAACCAGGTAGCATACGCCGCGGGTGGTTATGACATCTGCGGGATGCTTGGCAAAGCCGACCTCACAAGCAAGGAAACCATAATCCCATCGATCGAGAGGATCAAGGATTATCCGGGTGTGCAAGGGACAATCAACTTTGCAGACAAAGACGGGGACCGATTCCTCGATGTCCCAGTCGTCCTGAAAGAGATCAAGGACGGGAAGATAGTCAAGAAAACCCTCGGTGATGAAAATGGAACAAGGTGAACAAACCATGAAACCCACTAAGTTGACGATCACAATCTGCATGCTCGCACTTTTACTTTTAGGCGGGTGCTCCAACACGCAGACCTCTGAATCGAGCCAGACCGCTAAACCCCTCGTCTTCGGAGTCGTCCTGCCATTGACAGGCACGAACGCATTCTACGGAGCGTTCACGAAAGCAGGGGCAAAGCTCGCTGTCGAAGAGATCAACAAAGCAGGAGGGGTGGATGGGCGGGTTGTCAAGGCGATCTACGAAGATGCCCCAGACAAGACCGCAGCGACCACAGCAGCGAAGAAGCTCATCGAGCTCGATGGAGCCGACGCATTGTTCGCAATGCTGACCCCGATGGCAGGAGCAAGCGCACCTGTGGCTGAAGAATCTGGAGTGCCTCTGGTATACTGGTCCCCATCCACATCATTCTCAGTCGGAAAGAAGTACGTGTTCCAGGACTACTTCGACGCGGCAGGGACCTGCGAACTGCTGATGAGGCAGGCTTTGGAGTCTGGACAGACCAAAGTGGCGATTTTCGGAGTGCAAGCAGAAGTGTCACAACTCTGCAAGCAAGGAGCTGAAAGGATCGCAGCGGTCTCAACTTATGAGACATACAACACAGGCGATTCTGATTTCAAGACACAGTTCACAAAGATCGGACAGGATAAGCCTGACGCGATAATCCTATCCACATTCGCTCCTGACTGCAAAAATGCCTTCAAACAAGTCAGGGAGCTTGGGATCGAGAGCACACTATTGCTGCCATACGCGGATACTGCCTGCGGGACCAAAGAGAACACTGAAACCAACCTCGACCTGCTCAAAGGCGCCTATGGCGCTGGATGGGACGTCGATGAAGACAGCACAGACCCCTTGTTCCTGGATTTCAAATCCAAGATAAACTCACGCGGCGGGACAACACAGATGGCAGGAAGCGTGATCATCTACGACAGCATCAAGACGATGGCGAAAGCCTACTCTGGATGTGAAGACGCAAAATGTGCAGCAGATAACCTTCGAGAGATGCACGCATTTCCGGGGATCACAGGGCCGATAAGCTATGATGGCAGGCAGACCGTCGGGCGTGGACTGATGATGACAAAACTCGAGGACGGAAAATGGAACAAGGTGAAGTGAAGATGAACACCAAACTGATGATAACAATATTTACACTCACTCTACTCTTGATTTCTGGGTGCAGGATAAAGACCGCGACACCTATCGATGAGAGCGCACCTAATAATGAGCCTATAAAGATAGGCGCAGTCTATGCCTTAAGCGGGCCTTTTGCATCATATGGGATTGAAGAAAAAAGAGGGCTTGAGATGGCTGCTTTGGAGATCAACCAAAACGGGGGAATTGACAACAGAAAGATAGAACTGATCTTTGAAGACGATACAGGAGACGTCCAAAAATCAGTAACTGCAGTAAATAAATTGATAGAGGTAGACCATGTGAAGTACATCTTCACGGCCTTTTCTTCATCATCACAAGCCACAGCACCTATCGCTGAGGCCTCAGGGGTTCTATACATGAGCGCGACAGTATCTAAGATAGGCACTGGAAAATATGTGTTCCGCGACTTCTGGGACATGGAAGACGCAGGCAGATCAATCGGGCGGGCAATAAACAAAGAGGGAATTAAGAACCTGGGAATCCTTGCGCTAAATTACGGAGACACTGAATCGTTCCTCAAAGGGCTAAAATCAACTCTCAACAACAAAATCCAGATTAAAGAAGAGAGATACGACTTTGGAGAAACAGACTTCAAAACACAACTATCCAAACTAAAATCCTTTGAAGCCGACGGCATCATAGTATACGGGTTCCCGGGGGCGGAATCTACCAAGATAACGCAACAAATCAAAGAACTCGGCCTTGACAATGCCCGGCTGTTTGGATCATCAAACTATGGATACACCTACATGCACCTACCTTTGAGAGACACACTCTCAAAAATGCGCCTAATCGACGTCTGGTACTCACTTGACCCAGGCAACATTCAATCACAGAAATTCATCACAAAATATAATCGCACATACTGGCAAGACCTTGTCGGCGACGCAGCATACACTTACGACGACCTCCACGCCCTTGCAATAGCAATGAAAAAGCGAGGCGCAGACGCAGACACTGCAGACATCGCCGAAGCACTAAGAGAAACCAATCTGGATGGGGCTGCGGGCAAACTCACATTCGACACGCTTGGCAACTCCAAAAGAGAATCGTACCTCCACATCTACGAAGAGAACGGATGGAATAAGTATAACACATTAACATAAACAGAACAAAGAGCTAAAGGAACTAGGATGGCTTGGGCCGATAAGCTACGATGGAAGACAGACTGTGGCGCGCGGACTGCTGATGACAAAACTCGAGGACGGAAAATGGAACAAGGTGAAGCGAAGATGGAGAACACGACAAAACTGATGATGACCGGATTGGTACTCGCGCTCATTGTGGTATCGGGATGCGCGACTCAGACGACACAGATAGCGGCGCCGATAGAGGAGAAGGCGCCGATAAAGATCGGAGCGGTGATAGCCCTGACCGGAAGCAACTCAGTCTACGGCGAACAGGCAAAAAGAGGAATAGAAATCGCTGTCGAAGAGATCAATAAGGAGGGGATCAAAGGAAGACCTCTCCAGATCATCTATGAAGACAGCAAAGGGAACGCGAAAGAGGCGATGACTATCTTCAGCAAGCTGCGCGGTGATAACATCACTGTCTTCTTGACTTTGACCAGCGCTGTGGCGATGGCGCTATCCCCACTCGCGAACCAGGAGAAATCGATCCAGATGGAGATGGGGGCTGTAGCACCAAAATACGCGACACCGGCCGACTACACATTCCGGACCGTTATGAACGCGTATGAGTTCTCTAAAGGGATCGCCAAGGCACTCAAATCCAAAGGGATAAACCGTGTCGGGCTATTCCATGTCAACAGCGAGTGGGGCGCTGGAATGGCACAGGCCGCCGCCGATACTTTTGAAAAAGAGGGGATCACGATCGTGCAGACTGAGATATTCGATGAAGGCGCCTCAGACATGAGCACACAGCTGCTAAAATTGAAGACCGGAAGCTTCCATGACATCGTGCTCGTCTCAACTCAGCCTGAGGCAGGACGAGTCCTCAAACAAGCAGGCGAGCTAAACCTTGGAAAACAATGGTACAGCGACAGCTACACCGTGGAGGGGCAGATGGTGCTCGACACAGCAGGGGCTGCAGCGGATGGGGTGATCTACGTGACACCCGCATTTGACAAAGACGACAAGAATGAAGCTGTGCAGGGATTTGTCGTAGCATATGCGAAAAAGCATTCTCAAGAGCCTGCTTTCCTTGAGGCGCAGGCGTATGACGGAGTAAATCTGATCGCCGACTCGATGAGACGATGCAGTGACCCTCTCGATACCGAGTGCCTAAAAAACACTCTGGCCAAGACATCGGGATACAATGGCGCTAGCGGAGCCATAACGTTCGACGAGAACGGCGACCCTGTCGGCAAGACGATGGCGTTAAAGACGATCCGGGATGGAAAATATGTGGGCGCCGATAGCCGCTAAAGCGAACGGATAATATGAAAACTGAAAAGGTGAGCTGAAAATGAAAAACACAACCCCTATGTTCATGGCACTATGCGCACTCACTCTCTTGATCTTATCAGGATGCGGGACGAAGACTGATACTACGATGCCGATCCAGGAGAATGCAGCGGACAAGACCCCGATAAAGATCGGCTGGATAGGACCGCTGACCGGAGCAGGATCAGCTTATGGATTGATGGAATTAAACGCCGCCAAGATAGCTGTCAAGGATATCAATGATGCCGGCGGAATCAATGGGCGACAGATCGAGCTATCAGTTGAGGATGGAAAATGCGACGGCCCAACAACAGTGACTGCTACAAATAAATTGACCGAAGTAGACAATGTGAAATACATCGCAGGAGGCCACTGTTCGACCGAGACATTTGCGATGATACCCATAACCGAATCGAAGAAAGTGATGATTGTCGCGCTCACAAGTTCAGACAAGTTCACTGGATCGGGGAACTATTCGTTCCGCACAACGCCCTCTCAATCAGTCTATATTGCGAATCTTGGAGACTTCGCATATAAGAC
This sequence comes from Nanobdellota archaeon, assembly GCA_038046365.1. Lineage (GTDB taxonomy): Archaea > Nanobdellota > Nanobdellia > Woesearchaeales > JAGWAF01 > JBBSWF01. Next base: position 9,539 of record JBBSWF010000065.1, on the reverse strand, counting down.
CGGCAGTCGGAAGATCGCCACCTTATCTGAACAGAAGGATTTCTCCGACAGCGTCATTCGTGTCTTCACAAAATCATTCGAAGAACACGGCGGGAGGATCGTAGCCAAAGAAACTTTCGCGCCAGGTACAGTGGACTTCAAGACGCAATTGATAAAAATCAAAGAACAGAACCCTGATGCCTTGATGCTTTCAGCACAGGGTCCGGATAGCGCAGCGGCAATGATAACCCAGATACAAGATCTTGACCTTCCCCAACAGATCTATGGGGACATCATAGTGGTAAGCCCCTCCACATATAACAAGACTGGCGGCAAATTACCCCCGACCGCTTATGGCGGAACGGTCCACTCTGATCTGGATAGAAACCAGAAAACACGGAACTTCCTTGCGAAGTATCTATTAATCAATCCTGGCCAGATGCCACTTGATCCATTCTTCGCAGCGGAAGGATACGACCAAATCACTGTATTATCCGATGTGATCAAATCCTGTGGAGACGACACAGATTGCGCCAGATCAACCATCACCACAAAAGAATGGGACGGGATGATGGGCAAATTCAGGTTCGACTCCAACGGAGATGCGACACCGATGGCAGCCATAGTCCGAATAGTGGGCGGCAAACAAGTATTCGAAGGTGACACACAATGAAAGACGCTAAAGAACTGATAATAACCGGGGTGATACTCGCACTAATCGTAATATCCGGATGCGCGACAAAGACAACGGTGGCTCCTGTTTCAAACGGAGCGGTGAACACTACTGCAGCTGCGTCTAACTTCAACCTGAAGGTCGGCGTGGTATATCCGTCAACCGGATCGCTCGCTTTCTATGGCGTGCCTTCGATGAAAGGAATGGAGATGGCCCTCAAAGACATCAAGACGAAATACGGCGATGAAGTGGCTGCTCTATTCGAAGACACGAAGTCAGACAACAAAGAGGCAGTCACAGCCGCTCGCAAACTGCTGGATGTGGATGAGGCTGATGTGATCATAACCGCGTTCACTGGGCCATCAGTGGCACTAGCACCCATCGTCTTAGAGAAAAACAAGCTCTTCGTCTACGCCGCTCTGACGCCGAAGCCGATGGAAGCCAATCAATACAGCCTGAAGTTCTTCCCGAACGCGTATGATGAGTGCAAGAAGCTGGCCGCGATAGGCAAGTCCAAAGGGTACAAGACTGTCGCTGGCATCATCGCACAAGGAGACTTCAACCAACCATGCAAAGACGCTGTATCCTCAGAGTTCCCATCAGCGAAGTTCTACGACTTCCCGCCCGGATCGAACGACATGAGAGACATCCTCACCAAGATCAAGAACGACCCGGTAGACTTCATCGTATCTCTAGGGTACGAGCAGAACTTCATAGCCATCTTCACGCAGAAGAAAGAACTGGGGGTAACAGCAGCAGAATACTGCGGAAACAAGAACGACTGCTTCGGAGACAAGATACAATCATTTGGAGAGGACGCGCTGGAAGGCACAGTGACATTCGACTACAGCGTGCGACCATCATTCGCTGACAGATACATGTCGGAGAATCCCGGAGCCTCGAAGACAGAACTCAACCCAGCAGCGGAAGGATACGATATGATCATGTACACCTACCTCTCAGCGAAGCAATGTCCGAAGAAAGACGGACCTTGCATGGTCGCGGCAGCCCAGAAAGCGGATTATGAAAGCCAGGTCGTATCCAACGGATTCGGCGATGGCCGCGTACTCAAGCTCGAGACACTCAACGAGGAATACATCGGCGGCAAGATGATCGAGGTGAAGGTTCCGTGAATGGTGAGATGCCTGTCTCCGGACTTGAAGATCGCCTGACCACGGCCAAGCCTCGAAACGCGATACCTGACACGATCTCCGCTGTGACATTCAGCGTGGGAGTCATGGGCGCCATCGAGCTGCTGTCTGGATTGTCGATAGGGCAGGTGGTGAGGTCAAGGGCATTCATGGGCACTGTCAACTTGATCGCTGGAGCCCCCTATGGCGCTTACAGGGACTATGTCATTGAAAAAGGAGGAGCAACGGAGCCGGGGAACCGACTGCGAAAGGCAGCATGCGACATGGCAGCAAGCGCTTCATTCTACGGAGTGATATACCTTGGCAACCTGCTCATGAACTGCGACAACACGGACCAAGTCGCAAGATCATGGGCGTATGGCATCGGATTGGGGACAGTCATCGGAGTGCCATTTGGATACTACATGGAATGGATGAGGAAGTGGTATGGGGCTGGACCTGATGAGGCCAGAAACCCCACCATCGGCGCAACAACCCAAAGTACAGGGTGAGATCAACATGGAACACACAAGAAAACTGATTATAACGTTATGCATGGTTGCACTGCTGCTGATCAGCGGATGCGCGACGCAGACGGCACAGACAACAGTGATATCTATACCGGATAAGACGTCTATCCAAGAAAAGACGCCGATCAAGATCGGCGCACTTCTGCCTCTTAGCGGGCCGAACGCGAAGTATGGCGAAGAGATCAGACAAGGGATAGAGCTCGCAAGAGAGGAATTGAACAGTCAGGGCGGGATAAACGGGCGAAACGTCGAGGTATTATACGAAGATGACCAGGCAGATCCGAAGACCGGAGTATCTGCCATCCAGAAGCTAATAGACGTCGAAGGAGTCCATGTGATCCTAGGACCCTGGGCATCAGGAGTAGCGCTGGCCACAGCACCTATCGCCGAGGATAAGAAGGTCATAATGCTCGCCGAGGCGATCGCTCCGGCGATAAGCGATGCCGGGGATTATATCTTTCGGATACAAGCGTCGGCAGTCTATTACTCGATGGCGGCTGCGCAATACCTTGTATCAGTGAACGCGACGAACGCGGCGGTTCTTTACATCGACAACGACTTCGGACGCTCATTCAAAGACGCATTCATCAAAGACTTCACTGCAACCGGAGGCCGGATCGTGGCAGATGAGCCATACGATGCCAGCGTGCCGGACTTCCGCACGCAATTGATGAAGATAAAGGACTCTGAGCCAGACGCTGTAATGATAATTGGGTATCAAGAGACAGCGAACGCCATCAAACAGATGCACGAGATGGGGATAAAAGCGCAGATTGTGGCAGGACCACCATTCGAAAATCCCGCAATAATCGAAGCGTTAGGAAAACTTGCTGAAGGAGTTAGATATACATACCACTATGATCCGCGCGACCCTAACACCAAGGATTTCGCAGAGAGATTCCGCGCAAGATATCAGATGGAATCTGGCGGATTCGCACCGCTCATGTATGACGGATTCAAAATCGTGTCAGAAGCCCTCAAAAAGTGCGGCGAGGACACCAATTGCATCAAGTCAGCGCTCTATGACACGAGGCATAACGGGGTCATGGGCGAGATAAGCTTTGACGAGAAAGGAGACCCTCATATGCCCATAATCATGAAGACCGTACGCGATGGGAAGTTCGTGAGATTTGAGGTGAAAAGATGAACAAAACAACCAAACTGACAATAACAATATTCACGCTCGCGCTGCTGCTGATCAGCGGATGCGCGACGCAGACAACACAGACCGCGACGCAGAGCCGGGAAAACACTCAAGACAAGATGCTGACTGATAAGCTGCCGATAAGGATCGGCCTCATACTCCCGTTGACAGGCCCTTCAGCAGATTTCGGGAACCTCTTCAAGGAATCAGCGGTCATGGCCGCTGAAGATCTAAACAATGGCGGGAAGCTGAACCGGCGGGTGGAGCTTGTATTCGAAGACACTGGAGGCGATCCGAAGAACGCAGTGACTGCCATGCAGAAGATGATAAATGTTGAAGGCATCAAGCTGTTCTCCAGCATCACAAGCTCGCACGCGCTGGCGCTCAAGCCAGTTGCGGTCGAGAACAACGTCCTATTGTTCCATAGCGCAGCCCATCCAAAGATCAACACCGGAGAGAAGATGATCTTCGGGCATAGCAACACCGCCGATGATGAAGCGGCCACACTCGCGCGAAAGATCATAGAGCTCGAAGCGAAGAAAGCCGGAATAATAGTGACCAATGAGGATTACGGATTGATCTTCAACAACGAGCTTGTCAAGAATCTTGAGGCCGCAGGGATCAAGACCCACAGCGAACTATACGACCCAAAGACCAACGACTTGCGAACAGAAGTCAGCAAGGCGATGGACGGATCTGACACCCTCGTCATAGGAGGATTCGGACCGGGAGTAGCGCTAGCGATAAAGCAGGCAAGCGAACTAGGCTTCAATGGAAACAAGGTGATCGGAATAGCATTCACGATCCAGCACCTTGACAAGCTCGAAGACCTTGTGGAAGGCGCTTATTACCCCACTTACCCTTTCACAGAATACAAGAGTTATCCCCACTTTGTGGCAAGCTTCAAGAAGAAGTACGGAAAGGACCCCGACCTGTTCCACCCAGTCCCATACGGCCTGATAGAGACCCTGGCCACTGCCGCGGACAAGGCAGGGAGCGATGATGCCGAAAAAGTCGCTACGACCCTGCGCGAGACCGGCAAGTTCGAAGGAGCCTACGAGACGCTGAGTTTCAACGCAAATCAGATGGCAAAGGTGCCTTTGATAACAAGCGTATACCATCGGAATGGAACTTCTACACCGGGAGAATGATGAATCAGATCTACCAACAAAAAAGCGAGACGCTGAACCGCGTATAAGGAATATATACGGAAGGGATGTAAGCTCCTTCCCAATAGACAAGTTGCACAAACCTTTAAATAGTAATTATACTCTGTATAACTCCGCCATGATAATCGTAGAAGCCGAAGCCAAGAAATGGGGCAACTCGCTTGGGTTGATCATCCCCCGGGAGGTCGTCGAAGAAGAACAGATAAAGGAGCATACCAAGATGAGGGTGCTTCTGGTCAAAGGTGGGAGGGCCGCGCTCAAATCCACTTTTGGCATAGCCCACGGGAAGCTCAAGAATACGACTCAGCGGATAAAGGATGAGCTTCGGAGGGAACTATATGGATGAGATATTTTTCTTTGATTTGTACGCCCTGCTTGAGATCGTCAAGGGGGGCGAGAAATATAAACATTTCACAGAGTCAGACATGGTCACAAGCAGGCTGAACCTATTCGAATTGTATTATATACTCCTGCGCGACACAGATGAGCGAACTGCACTTTTGGCCCTAGACAAATATTATGATTTCAGCATAGACTTTGATATAGCGACCATCCAAGACGCCTCTAAAATGAAACTGACCTATAAAAGAAGGAATCTCTCAATGGCAGATTGCGTAGGGTACTGCCTAGCAGGACAATTGGGCATCCCTTTCCTGACAGGGGACTGCCAATTCCGGGATATGCCCAATGTACAGTTCGTAACTTGAAACATACACCCGTGATTGAAACAACCCAAAGAGTGAAGACCAATGCCATCTATCGCTGCACAATTGATATTGAACGGACTCATCGCAGGAGCTATATACTCGCTTGTCGCGTGCGGCTTTTCGCTCATTTATGGAGTCACCAAGCTGATGCACTTCGCTCACGGGGCGGTGCTTGCGCTAGGCGCTTATTTCATGTTCACTCTCGCAGTGGGCGCAGGGATGGAGTTCTGGCTTGCTGTCCTACTCACTGTAGTATGTAGCGCGCTTGCTGGAGAGCTGATGAATCGGGCCGCTTACCGGCCGCTGCGAAAAAGAAAAGCATCAGGGGCAGTGCAGCTCATAGCAAGCATCGCGCTGATGACATTCTTCAACTCACTAATCCTCGCGGTCTGGGGGGCTGATGTCAAGACCATCCCTCTCAAGAATCCGGTGTATGACTTCCTAGGGGCCAGGATAACATTCATGCAGGTCACGATAATCGCAGTGTCAGTGGTATTGCTAATCTGGCTGTGGTGGCTGATGAAGAAGACCAAACTCGGCAAAGCCATGCGAGCTGTCTCTGACAACAAGGACGTCGCGCAGACCGTAGGCATCAACCCTGAGAAGATCTACACAAAAACATTCATGATCGGAAGCGCATTGGCAGGAGTCGCAGGGATACTGATAGGAATAGAACAGAACCTCTACCCCACTATGGGCATGTCTCTTGCGATCAAAGGATTCACAGGAGCAGTCGTCGGAAGCATCGCATCAGTGCCGGGCGCGGTGCTTGGCTCTTTCATACTCGGGCTTGTCGAGAACATAGGCATATGGTGGCTGCCAAGCGGATACAAAGACGCGATAGCGTTCGTGTTATTGTTTGTGTTCTTGCTGTTTAGGCCGACGGGGTTATTGGGTGTCAAGATGAGGGAGGCGTAAGATGGCATTCATCAACTACCTCATCCACCTCGGGATCCTGATCTGCATATACAGCATCCTCGCGGTGAGCCTGAACCTCGCGATAGGATTCACAGGACTGCTGAACCTTGGGCACGTCGGATTCTTTGGAATCGGGGCATACACAAGCGCGCTGCTATCGATCAATGGAGTTCCGATGTGGGCCTCCATGATAGCCGGAGGGCTGCTCGCGATGCTGTTTGGGATGCTGCTCGCTCTGCCGACGACACGGCTGAAAGGGGACTACCTGGCGCTTGCGACTCTCGGATTCACATTCATAATGGGAAGCATCGCGCGCAATTGGACCGACCTGACTCGAGGGGCTCTTGGCATACCGGGAATACCTAAAATCGCTTCAAACAACACAGACCTCTTGCTGATAGTCTTCATAATCGCATGCGCATGCTATGCAGTTTTCCAATACATTAGCAGGACACCATTTGGACACACCCTACAAGCGATAAGGGACGATGAACTAGCTGCAAAGATGCTAGGCAAAGACACATTCATGCACAAAGTAGTGGCTCTTGGGATCAGCGCGTTCTTCGCAGGGATAGGCGGAGCGCTGTTTGCGCACTACATCACATTCATAGACCCCTCATTATTTGGAATGGGAGACCTAATCCTGATATTTAGCATGGTCATCGTCGGAGGGTTGGCGTCTGTAAAAGGCTCAGCCATAGGCACGGCGATATTGCTGCTGATCCCGGAGCCGTTGCGCTTTGTCGGATTCCCAAGCTCAATACTTGGACCCGCTCGCGAGATGATATTCGCGCTCATATTATTGCTGATCCTCATCTACCGGCCGAAGGGCATCTTCGGGAAGGTGGATTTGGGATGATACAAGTCAAACGATTGAGCAAGCACTTCGGAGGGGTCTACGCTTTGAAGGACTGCACACTCGACGTGAAAGAAGGAAAGATAACTAGCATCATAGGGCCAAATGGAGCCGGGAAGACCACGCTGTTCAACACTATATGCAGCATAATCCAGCCCGACCATGGAGAGATATGGGTCAGCGGCAAGAAGACCAACGGGCTTGCGACACACCAGATAGCTCGCCTAGGAATCAGCAGGACGTTCCAGCAGGCAAGATTGTTTCGAAACATGAAGGTGAAAGACAACCTGAGGATCGCGAAATGGACAACAGACAAGGAGATCCAGGAAGCGCTCCACATGGTCAAGTTCCCATTGTCCATGAACACCATCGCCGGAGAGCTGAGCTACGGACAGACAAGACTAGTCGAGCTGGCACGGGCTCTTATCGCGCCGCACACGATACTGATGCTCGACGAGCCGACCGCAGGAGTCAATCCGAAGGTCAGGCAAGAGATAAGACAGATCCTGCTTGGGCTCAAGAAGCAAGGCAAGACGATAGTCCTCATCGAGCACGACATGGAATTCGTGATGTCTATTAGCGATGAAGTAATAGTCATGGCAGAAGGAGCAGTGCTGACACGCGGCACGCCAAAACAAGTCCAAGAGAACAAGAAAGTGCTAGAGGTATACCTCGGAAAATGACCTTTTTGACGATCAACGGACTCGAATCTGGATACGGCAAGCTCCAGATACTCTTTGGAGTAGACATGGAAGCAAAGCCGGACAAGATAACCCTCATCATCGGACCCAATGGGGCAGGTAAATCGACGGTGTTGAAGAGCATCTTCAACCTGTGCGACATCTACAGAGGACAGATAGTGTACAAGGGCAAAGACATCACACGGCTGCCTACACACGAAAGGATAAAAATGGGTATATCAATCGTGCCTCAAGGAAGGCAAGTATTCGCGGGCTTGAGCGTGCGGGAGAACCTGGAGATGGGCGCTTTCCTCACATCTGACAAAGACCTGATAGAGAAACGCCTCGAAGAAGTGCTGACCCATTTCCCATTCCTGCGGCAGAAGCTAAACGACGACGCATTCTCACTGTCCGGAGGACAACAACAGATGCTTGCGATGGCGCGCGGACTGATGCAGGACCCGCAAGTGCTATTACTTGACGAACCATCGCTTGGACTCGCGCCAAAGACCATGAAAGAGATATTCGTGAAGGTCCAGGAGATCCGCGACGAAGGCACAGCTGTGCTGATGGTTGAGCAGAACGCCAAAGCCGCGTGCAAGATAGCCGACGAGATCTACGTGCTAGAAGAAGGGCGAGTGGCCTTGCATGGCGACAGGAAGATATTGAGCGACCCTAAGATCAAACACATCTATCTTGGCGGGCATGGGCATAAATAACTGTGGGGTCGGGAGGCCGTGACGCGGTGGGGCTGTTGATGATACTGGAGTCACTCTCTACTCGTCATACTATAATAAAGGACCAAATATAGCCGGTTGATCAAATATAGGAACAACGGAATCAACCGGCTTAAAGATAGTTGTGTCCTTTAGATATAGTGGCGGAGATTAATAGCTCAATCATTTTTGTCCGCCACTATATATCCATCATCCTCAACGCCTCTCTTGAAGATACTATCTTCATTCCCCTGAACTCTTTTAGAGTCAATAAGTGGGAGTCTCCAGAAACGATAAGATCCGCTTTGGCGCAAAGCGCGCATTCAAGGATCCTGTTGTCCGCGGGATCGGCCTCGACGATGCGGACTCTCTGATCAGGCATGACCAATCTCACTGTAGACAAGATCTGCTTGAATGCCTCCTTCCGCTGGCTGATCGAGAATCCGAATTTCTTCCTAGCGATGACATCAAGATACTCATTCAGGATCTGGTGCGAGAGGAAAACCTGAACTTTCCCGAGCCTCGCCTGTCTCAAAAGCTCGAACTCGTTGCCTCGGTGGATGGACGCCGAGACAAGGATGTTGGTGTCCAAGACGATCTTAAACATGCCTGACAGCTCTTATCTCAGCCTTGACATCATCTTCGGTGATGCCTCTGGCCTTCGCGGTCTCCCACATAGATGAGAACGCCTTCTCCAGCTCCTTGACGTTCTTTGAAGCCTCAAGATTCTTCACCCTCTTCAAGATGATAGAATCATCCATCTCGTAGACCAAGAACCTCTCTCCCTCTTCGAGTCCCCCATTCTCGCGGATCGATTGGGGGATCACCACCTGGCCCCTAACTGTCATAGTCGTGACATCGATATCCATAATCATCACCAAGTAAGACTAATATGATTGCTCTTATTTATAGTTTCCGGGTATTTGTATAGCGCCTTCGAAATCCTCGACGGGAACATCGCGGGCGCTGCGCCCCGTATGGGGCAACCCAATGTCGTTAAGTTAAGGGTCGTTGTGTCGTAGATCGTCTAATTCTTC
>JBBSWF010000064.1:0-14795 GCA_038046365.1 Nanobdellota archaeon | reverse complement strand
CACGAATTTGATCGAAAATCACAACTTTTGACTTCCAACTGTCGAATGTGGGTATTTTCATGAATTCCATCATTAAGTATTTAAACCCTTGATGGAACCCGTTCTCTAACACCCATATGGCAGATTTGAGATCAGAGCGGGATTCAGACGAGTTCTATTTGATATCATAATCGAGCAGACATGGGTGTAAAGCACATACGGGTGAACATAGAACATGTACAAACAGAGATCTGACGAAGGATACGGTGGAGGAGGCTACGGCGGAGGCCGTGGCAGAAGCAGCGGCGGCTACGGCGGTGGCGGAGGCCGCGGAGGCGGCGGCTACGGCGGTGGCGGTGGAGGAGGCTACGGCAGTGGAGGCGGAGGCGGCTTCGCTGAACGCACATTCGCCCCAGTCAAGGTCGGAGAAGAGCTTGACGTGAAGATCGAGGCCGTAGGAGAGAAAGGCGACGGAATCGCCAAGAAGAACGGATTCGTGCTCTTCGTGCCAGGCGTCAAAGAAGGCGACGAAGTGAAGATCCGCATAACCAAGGTCCTTCGAAAGGTCGGCTTCGCCGAAGTCGTAGGAAAAGGCGGAAGCGGATCATCGTCGGCACCAGCCAGCGAGTCAACAGACTCCGGAGCAGCGCCTCAAGAAGAGGAGCAGACCGGGGACTCGGACTCATTTGGCGAAGAAAACGACGGACAGGAAGAAGAGTACTAAAACTGTGCGGCTGTTCGACCGAGAACAGTGAGACTGTTTTGTTTTTTTGACTAATTCTTTCTTGGAATGGCTTCTCGAAGAGTTTATTATAGACTTCGTGCTAACTTTCTGCATGAGGCTTTTCGTGGCGATAGACCTGGATGATCCTGAGTATTTCTCCTCGATGCAGGAAGGTCTTCGGAAGGTGGCCGGTGCGAAGATGACTTTTCCTTCATCCTACCATATCACTCTGAAGTTTCTAGGCGAAGTCGATGATGCGAAGAAAGGGAAGATCGCGGCTGCGTTATCTTCTATCAAGTTCGGCGCTTTCGACCTTCGATGCGACCATCTCGGAGTCTTCCCGTCGGAGCGAGAGATACGGGTCGTGTGGGCGGGGTTCGCTGGAGCGCAGGGAGCCGGTGCAGACCGGGCATTCAAGGAAGGATATGATTCGGTCGTGAGATTGCAGAAACAGATTGATTCGGCGCTGAAGCCAATGGGGTTCGATTTGGAAAAAACTTTCGTCCCCCATGTCACACTGTGCCGAGTCAAGAGCCTGACGCCTGAAGGGAAGAAGAACATCTCAGAACACCTCAAAAAAATGAAAGTCGAACCCCTCAGATCCGTCGTCAGATCATTCTCGCTGATCAAGAGCACGCTCGGACGGGAAGGGCCGGCGTATGAGACGATAACCACCGTCGAGGCTGAAGAAAGGCTTTTATAGATGGATCCCGAGAGCATCCACATGCGAGAACGACGAGGGCAAGCGACAGTCTTCATCATCCTGGGAATACTTATCATCTTAGCAGGATACGCGATATTCATCTCTGTCCAATCAAGCAGCGGACCCTCATTCGAGATGCCTGCAGTGACGCGGCAGTCCGCAGCCACCGGCGAGGCATACAACGTCAAATCATTCATACAGACCTGCGTGGATATCACTGCCAAGGAAGCGGTCGACGCGTTCGGGATGTACGGCGGAGAGGAAAAACCATCACTTCTCAAGCCAGTCCTGATCACCGGGGATTACACGATACCTTACTACGCGTTCAAAGGAACCGGGATCCTCCCTGCGAACACAGCGATCGCGCAAGACATACTATCCTCTTACGTGAACAAGCACCTGCCCGAATGCCTGCTCAACTTCTACGACTTCACATCAGTGACCGTACGAGGGGCGAGGATCAATAACACTCCCAAAGAGTTCGACTTGTCACTATTAGGACCATCTCCAGTCGAAGGAAACATGATCAAGACAGAAGCGCGGATCGGACAGGACAATGTCATGTTCACTGTCGACTATCCAGTCATCGTAGAGAAGGGAGACCGGAATACCTATCTCACTGACAAATACACATCGCTTGCGGACGCAAGGATCGGGCCAATGCTCGACATATCGCGAAGGATCGTAAACCTGAACATGGACGACCCTGAAGTGGTCGACTGGCCGACGATATACGACACAAACCATGCCGGGCAGTTCAACATGACCTACATCTTGACAGAGGACAACGAAAACGGTGTGACCGGGGCGGTAATCTATCAGATCATCGACAAGAGACCGAGTCGCGGACAGGACCCATTCCTGATACGGTTCGCTGTGGGGGCGGGAAGATGAAAATCCTGCGTATCCTAGCACTGTTCATCGCGCTGATGGCGATATCCGCCTTCGCACAGAACAACGACGCGCTCTTGAAAGTCAAGGATCCAGCCAGATTCATAGCGGAGAACGACTATAACTCAAGGGTGGCCATATTCCAAAAAATAGGCCAGCAACCTACCGCACCTCTTGAGGAATACCAAACCGCGCTGAGACGGCATTTCATAGTGAATGACAAGTATTCCGAGGACAAGGATTCCGAGTCAATCTTTTCCGGAGAATATTTCGCCAAAGAAAACCTGGCAATCCTAAAAAAATACTTCCGCGATATAGAACAGACCAAAAAACCCATCTCAGACCCCACCGACCTGAAGATGCTGGGCGCGTACTTGAGCATCATCTCAGCCAAGTCAGATAAATTCACTGACATGCGGGCAGTGGAATCATTCTATGTTTTCGATGAATCAGTCCCTGTGGCAATCAAACTCGACCCAGACGGCAAATTATCCCGACTTGAAATACCAAAAGGGGACAAACCTGCAGTCTCTCTAGAAATAAATGGGCGACCGGCTGACCTACAAATAAGAAAAGACGGAATACAGTTCTATCCTTATAGATGGGTCGATACCCCCAGTGGATACGTGATATTGAATTCCGGGTCCTTCTCATTAGAGCAACTCGACGCCAAATTATATGGCGAAAGCAAGATAGGGGTTGTGATAAAAGATGCATCCTCATCAGTGTCTCTCAATACCGGAGAAGGAGGCCCCGTATTCATCAAAGACGCGGTGACTCCCGGAGCAGGAGAATGGATGGCAGCGATGAACGAGCTCGGGTCTGAAGCGACTGTCAAACCAGGAGAGGCGGCCTTCACCAAGAATGGATATGTCGCACTGCGAAGGACAGACGGCAAAGATATCCATCTCACACCTCCAGCAGACCAGGGAGGCAAGATCGCCTGGGGCGGAGAGAAAGCCCCCACAGACTCCAGCCTTTGGCTAAAATCCCTCTCAGACAAGAACCCTCCATATATCGAAGGTCAATTGGGGATCGTGACAGCAGTCAGCCGCAAAGACTCGGCAGCATTCCAAGATTGGAACACGATACGCGCGGCCCAGATCCAACCTTCAGTCTTACCCGATTCAAGCTCAGTCAAATACATCCACACAAGATCAGGGCCGTTCCCATACATTGATTCAGAGCTGAAAAACTTCCCAGATGGCACGACATTCGCTGCGCAACCAGACGAACCCGGAAAACCGACATATACCTATGTTGTCGAGAACGGATTAGGATGCCACAAAAGCGCGCTCACATGCGTGCAACTACCTTCAGTATCGATGATATCCGGCGCGCCGAACCCTAAAGAGACAGAGATAGGCTGGGCCATGCAGAGGCTCGCCGCATCAAGATCGTTACGCGAGGCAGCGGAAGTCAAGAGAAGCCTTCCTGCGGAATCCGGATTGATAGAGGAGAGTGAATACCGCGCCGCATCTAACCTACCTGGAAGAGATATCTCACTAGGCAAAGGCAGGCTGTTCCGAGACATTAAACCCGCAGGAGAGCGCGTGTTCGAGGAACTCAAAAACGACCCTACATTCAAGAAAACTATTGGGGATCCCGCATTGCGTATGAAACTCGAGAACTCATACAAATCACTACTTGAGCCATTGGAAGGATGGATCAAAGACAACTATAAGACCGTGTTAATCAAATCAAGCAAAGAAGAGAACGGATTCTACAACAAATGGATAGGCTATAATGATCTGTCTGCGAAGGTCGATGTCCGAGTCCTTGAACACAAAGGCATGACACTAGGTCTTGCAGTGAAAGTCGGTCCAGGCCCCGAGAGCAAGAACCAATGGAGCCCAAGATACATCTACTTGCAGAACCCCGACCCTAACAATAAAGAACTTGTGACTGTCATCGAACGAGTGCAACAAGCATTGAGCAAGAAGTGATTTTTGTTCACTTGCCTTTGATCAGATATTGGAAGAGCAAGCTACCTTCTCTTATGATGTACTTGCCTGGAGAGCCCATCAGAATATCGCTTACTTGCTGATCGTCAGAGAGGCGCTTCATTCTGGAATCAAGCTCTTTTAGGATTTTTCCCGCAGGAAGGCCTATCTTAATCTCCTTGTCTGTCAATAGATATCTTTGGCCTGCGACTGCATCCCAGACGAAAAGATCCGTGACGATCTTAACTGATACAGAATCATCCTCAAAAGACACTTTGGAGACGATCTCTCCATTAGTAGGCTGGATGAGATATCCATCAATGAAGGTCGGGAGCCTCTTTGGGAGGTCAGTCAGGATAGCGTGCTCGATCTCAATCTTGATCTGCTGGGTATACGCGAACATGTCCCACTTATCTGATGTTCTGTGCTCATCAAACTCGAATGCAGGGAATGATGGGGCGCTGTTGGATATATCCGCCAATATGGGCAGTGTGCAGCCTTCCTCTGTCTTGACACTCTCACAATATCCCTTATGGTCGAAGAAGCCGCCCTGATAGAAAGCCTGTTTTATCATACCCTCGACTTTGGACTTCATATCCTGGTGACAATCATACATCACCTCTTCGAGAGAAGGTCTGGAGTTTTGGGTTTTTATATGGGATGCTATAGGCGTCTCGGTCTTTAAAGAGAGTGGGTATGATGTCGTGGGCGCTAGCGCGATAGATGCGCAAAGGACGATGTGTTTTATCATATCAGATCGCATAGGGTCAAATAGGCGGCCCCCTATTATAAATGTGGGTATTATTACTACCTATCAGTGATGACAAAACGGAAGATTTAAATAGTAGAACTGACATATATAGAACAGAACCTATAGGGGCGTAAGCCTCGGGGGAACATACCATGAACAAGAAAAGCCTATTGACCGGAATGTTGGCCACAATCCTAGGAGCCAGCTCTTACTTTGGAATGCCTGCATACGCGCAGGAGAGCAAGCCCGAGACAGACAAGAAGACTGTCGAGTGCAAGTATGATACTATCGAAACAAACCCCCTCTTAAAAGCGCTAAAAGACCGTTTAGATGGAAACCTGAAACCCTGCCCTGCGCATCCGATGGAAGCAGAGCTCAAACGATACGAGAAGTCAAATGGACTTGAGACCAAGCTTTCGAATCTAAAGATGTACGACCAGAGAACAATCACATCTGGCGCAGCAGGAAAGCTGACAATCGTTGGACTCATGCTGACCGCTTACAGAAACGCGTCTCTTGAGCGCGCATCTAACTCGTTTGGAAAGGACCGCGCAGATGCCCTCAGAGAAGCTTCAGGATACAACCAAAAGATCAACAATCTCCACTACCAATTGCAGCACTCAAACATGGTAGCTGGCGAGTAAAACCAGTTTTTTTGTTAGTATTTCCTTTTCTTAGCTAATTCATAGAACTGTTTCAAGGCCGGATCAGTCACGGTCCGTTTAGTCCCAGTAGCCTGCTTGACCTTCTGGATGAACTGATCGGAACTGCTCGACTCCCTAGCCCACTGATCGAGATTCTCAATCGAGAGCTTAGGAATCACTTTCTTCAGCTTCAAACCAGTCAAGAGATTCACATTCTCCACAGAATAAGGTTTGCCCCCTCCAGATGAAGCTCCAAGCGCGCTTGTAGCTCCTTCTGATAATAATCCAAGAGTCTTTGCATTATCTTTCAGATATGGATTATTACCCAAGGCCGCTCCAATAGAGCATAATGCGTTATCAGCCGCTGCCTTATCGCCGTAAGCGAAAACTGTCTTGCCAACAGGCATGACTCTCTTCAGATCAACGTTTATAGTCACCACATCTTCATAATCCGAAGAGCTAGATACCGGCTCCATGATCATGCGCGATGGGTCGGATGGATTGACACGGAAAATCACATCGCCAGGGCCGTCCTTATCTTTTATGCGCACAACACCATCTTGAGCCATGTGCAACAACTGGACCATCCCAGCGGCTGAAGCCTCCCTGACACGAGAAGAAGCCATAGCGCCAGACACGATCACATCAGTGACCTTGATATTTCCTGGCACTGAAGACAATGTGTTGCCAGAACCCTCAACAGTCTGCTTGATCCTTGCGATACCGAACGGATTGCCTTGCTGGCCAAGACCGCTTATGTCGACTGATTGCAAGGTCCGGATGTTATCATTTATGACCTTCTTGTACTTATCCAGCTCAGGCGGAAGATTGAGAGAATCAAGGATCACTTTAGTCTCAGGCGATCTAACAGCATCAATGAAATCCAATTCCGCCTTGCTCAATTCAACGCCTGCGATGAGTTTCGTCCGCATGGCGATGACTCCATTATAGATCCTCATAACTGGATTATCCTCAGACTTATCGGATCCTCCCAGCGCTTGCAAAGCTTCGATTGGTGATGATGAAGAACCTGGTTTTGGGGCTAGCAACTTCTTGCCTTCTTCAGTAGACAACATCTTCAACGCGCCTTTAACAATAGAGACTGTCTTATCATCTATCCCCACTCCTTGAGTGATACCTAGCATGATCCTCGCAGCTTCTTTAGAACTTCCCGTAGCCTTCCTTAGACGCTCTTCGAGCTCGACCATATCCGCGAGGGTAGCTGAACTCGGATTTGTCCTTATCTTCTCAGCTATAGCCGCAGCAGCGTCTATATCTGCGCGATTCTTAGGATTTGACAAGTATAACTCGGCTAATAGGCTGCCACCTAGTTTTTCTCTGGCTTGAGCAGAAGGGCTAGGCCTTCCAGGGAACTTGTTGATTTCTCCGGTATCTATGTTGATATCAAGGCCAGGGTGAGAAGACTCTAAGCTATTGATGAAATCATTATACTGTTCGGTTGTGATCTCTCCGCTCTCTTCTTTAGCCAACATCTCTCTAACTCGCGCTGCTAGAAGCGTCTCTGAAGGAGTGCGAGGTGATGATTTCTGGGCCTTCTGATCCTGCTTGTCCTGGGCGATGTAGGGCTCAGCCGGGCTTGTCTTGAATGACGGGTCGGCGCTAGAGGCGTCTGCTTCCTGCAGTGCTTCTAAAGTATTCTGGCCAAGCTTGCCGTCTACTGTGAGCTTTTCACCTTCGTCGCGGCCTTCATTGAGCTTAGCCTGCAGAGCCTTGATCTTCTCCACATCTGGCTTGCCGTCTGGAGTGAAAATATCACGGAAATCCTTGAGAGCTTCATTGTCTTCGACTATGCTGACTGCTTCCCTGCCGTAACTCTTGTAATTGCGCACGTTCCACTTGTATTCGTCAGACTCAGGAGATGTCTTCGGGGCCCTGACAACCGGGGACGGGGTCGCAGGTTTTGATGAAGCAGACCATTTGGTCCACTCTAGCGCGCCGATCTTGACCTTGTCATTTAAGAGATGGACACCTTTGCCGTCTATTCGCGCAACCTTGCCATCAGATCCGGTCAATTCGATAGAAAGGGCGCGGGCGGTCGGATTGGAGGCACTGACCTTGAGAGCGGACTCAAAATCGACCCAACTCTTACTCTCCGACTGGTAGGCACCACTGACATCCCCGAACAGCTTGACTATAGCCCTCTCCCCTGAAGCAGCAGCCTGGTTCTGAGGGAACTTCTCCTTGAGAATGCTCTCAATGGAAGGCGAAACCCCCTTTATCGTCTTCTGATCCTCAGCGCTCAGCTTATTGAATGCGCTGACTGGATCGGTCCCCTTCTTGAGCTCTTCTTTCATCTTATCGCTAACTTTAGAGAAAGCGTCCAATTGAAACAGATAAACGATCAACTTCGGATTATCCTCAACCGACTTTAGAATCTCAACTTTCAATTTCTCACGCAAAGCTTTTTTCTCCACTTCACTCTTGCCCTTTGAATCATCGACAAGCTTCGATAATTTGTTCTTGAGCTCATCTGGCAGGACACTCGAATCAATGATATCCTTCGCAAGCGCGTCCCTCTGATTCGGAGTGAGCTTCCCAGCGCCCTTTTTAGGCGTTGTGACCATACCGCTATCGATCAAGATCGCGTTCTTGCCCCTTAATTCAGACTCCAATCCCTTCTTCAGCCCGACATAGAAAGGCTTGCCGTCATCGGATTGCATCCCTTTGATCCCGAGATCCCTGTCGATGACCAATCCTTTCTTATCGAACATGAACTCCTGCTTGCCGGGATAGTAATGCCCGACCGAGCCTGTCTGGCCGACCTCGAGATGGCGGTTGTCCTTGGTATCGAAGAGGAACTTGCCTTCCATCTTGGCTTCTGCATCGGAGAGAGTGAGCGCTGCGCTCCTCTCCTGGAATGTGAAAACTCCGAACCTGTTATCGCGGACCTGGACTCCTGAATCACCCACGATCCTCCCGTTAGAGGTGTCTAGAGTGGCTGTGGCCTTCTTGCCGGTTATCGTGGACATCTCTTTGCCTTTCTCGCCGTAGACCATGCGGATATCAGCGCCGGAGAGAGAGACTGTCTTTCCATCGGATTCTACCTTGGCAGTACCGTCACCTTTGAGCTGCAGGGCCTTCTGCGTCTTCTTGCCTCTAGCATCCGCCTGCTCAGGAAGGATCAAGGACAGGAACTTGCCATCCCACGAGACCTTGCTGCCTTTAGGGACATTCTTGAATGACTGGTCACCGGCAGCCACCATATCCGACTTGTCGTCTATAGTCAATTGGAACGACACGCCGTTGAAATCCCCGGCATATGAAGATTTAGCGAGCTGGATGCGAGGCGGGCCACTTAGCACCAGAGCCTCCTTCTCGTTGTTATACTTGAAAAAATCAGCTATGCTGAATCCAGCAGGCAGCGGAAGCTTAGCAACCTTGAGCTTAGGATCCTGATAGAACTTCTCTTTCTGCTCTGGCGTGGCCTTGTTCAGATCAATGACCGCAGATGGAGTCGATGAGGCCGTCGGAGCAGGGCCAATAGCATAGGCTGTCGTGCCGGCAGAAGAAGCCAGCGGGACGCAAAGAAACATCGCGATGGCAAGGAATGCGATAAACCTGTTCATCATCTGACCACCTTCACAGCGAATTGATAACGGAACGGCATGTCGTAGATCCGATCGTGGTTGTCGGTGATGACATAAAAGAAGCTCTCATCATCGTAAGGGAACACCGTGATGTTGTAGTTCTGCTCGCTGATCTCATCGAGCAATGAGAGATCGACCATGCCTGAAGGAGCGTCCTTACCAGACGCTATGGTCCTCGCGACGGCCATGGTCTGGCCGAGACGGGAATTGACACTCGCGCTATACATCGGCGGGACGATAAGAATGCTGTCTCCGACAGAGATCTTGGCTGGCAGCTCAAGTGAGAAACCGACATTGGAAGGCAAAATCTGCGCCTTGACTCTTGGTGGCGTATACTCGACGGGATAAGTGAAATCGGTGAAATCGTTTATGCAATCCATCAATCCAGACTCGACAGAAGAAGCGAGCTGGTAATCCCGGAGCATGTCCGCGTCAGGGATAACTTGGATGTCTCCATAAACATAGTACGGGACAAGGAAACCATCGATGTCCAATGAGTCGATAGTGGCTCTTGGAGTGATATATCCACCCTGCAAGCCGAACAGGAGCATCTGCTGCTTAATCGACTCGTCAAAACACGATTGCACGACATTTCGCAACTTCTGGCTGTGCTCGTTAGAACCTGTGATGATGCTCTGGGCTGGAACCTCGCTCTGCCGAATCAGGGTCAGCATCGCAGCAAGAAAAACTATGATGATCGCCAAAACCATGAACACTGACACTTGACCTCGCATAGTGGCATAAAATCTGGATTTTTGTATATAAGAGTTTCGCCAGGACGCATCACGCGCGACACAATCTATAAATAGGCAAATCCTGGAGAATGGCAAAGAGGTGAAATAATGTATCAATCCATTAATCGCAACGCTCGGACAGCAGTTGCATTGACAATCCTAGTCGCGCTTATGCTAGCATCATCATCAATTGCCTATGCTAAAGTCTTCCCGTACTACCAGCCGAAGGGGCTGCCGTGGGCACAGCCAGGGCAGACCATACTCGTGTCCACACCGATGCCGAGCAATCCTGTGAGGATTGGGTCACCTGACTTTGGAGACCCATGCTCGAGGTCCACGACTCAGCTGATAAAATATAAATGCCAATTGAACGCGCTGCGAGAAGACCCGGATCCCGCAAGGACAATACTTAAGGCACTATCCTTCCAAGGCGATGAATTAAAGACCACAAAGAGCTGGGTTGAACGGATCGGCACAAAAGGCGCCACAACAGCGGATGAACTCGCAAAACCCGGCGTGCTTGAAGCGTACACTCAAGTACTTGGCAACCTCGACGGCATGAAAAATTACAATCTCCAAGACCTGCAAAACGCGCTAGTCCGAAGATACCCCTTGAACCTAGCCAATGGCTGGGTCGACATGCGGGCAGGAAACGGAATCAAATTATCAAATGACCAACTCTGGAGCGGAGGCGCGTTCCTAGACCTGAAAACACTCAACAAGGCTAGGATCACTGCATTGCCTTTAGGAGGATTCACGCTCGACGGGAAGAAACAATCGAACTCAATTACAGGAAGGCTCACTAACCTACAGGACAAGAAAGAACAGAAGAACATCAAATCCAAATAAAGCGCTGGCACAAGGTATATATAGAAAGATATGGGGTTCTGCCCATATGCCCAAGAAAGGACAGGCCACTATCTATCTGTTCTTGGCGATAATAATCCTATTTCTCACCGCGATACTCTATGACATCAACAAACAGTCCGCTGAGAAGAAAGCCGAGGTAACAGCATCCGCTGGAGCGGCAGACCCGAGGCCTGCTATACAGCAGTTCCTGCAAGCATGCCTCAAACAGACCGCGAGCACAGCGGTATCGATAATAGGATATCAAGGCGGATGGATATACCCCCAATCAGCAGCGGACAGCGTAACATATGACGGGTTCGAGATAGGCATGGGCGGGCTGTACGGCGTGGACGTATTCCTGTCAAGAAAAGACGCAGAGAACCAGATCTCTCACTACATCCGCAGACACATCAACGACTGCGCAAGAGGACTCGCATCGATGAAATCGCAAGGGATGGCAATCCGGATAGGGATACCAAAAGCCTCCACAAGCATCGGGGAGAAAGAAGTGATCGTGACACTAGATTATCCAGCTACAATCGAGACGCTGGACCGGACATACACGATATCAGCTGGTCAGACCACAGTGCCTGTGAGGCTTGGGGCAATAATTAGGGACGTCGGGGAAGTGATGGCCGAGCAATCCAAGGACATCCACTACCTCCCAACAGACAAGATGTCAAAACTGCCATACAAAAGCCAGATCATAGCCCTCGGGCGCGACATCAAGGTGTACTCATTCGTCGACATGTCATCGACACTCTTCGAGAGGCCTTATGTGTTTAGGACAGCAGTGAAATCAAGCGATAACCTGGCACCATACCTGCCTGATAAAGGAACACTTGTCTCGAAAACAGGAGGCAGCCCGGCGATCAGAGCATTCGACTTCGAAGGAGACAAAGTGACATACGGAAGCGGCGATCCTCGATTCCCTGTGGATCCAGTGACCGGATTGATGAGAATAGAGACGCCTACCGTCGGAAAATACGTGATACCGGTGAGCGCAATCGACAGCGAAGGGAACGCGAACACCAAGACGATTACGATAGAGGTAAGATAAATGGCCGCGAAAAAAAGACGATCCCGGGAAAACATCACGATCGCTATCATATCCCTGGCTGTGATCATTATCTACCTGATCGACCAACCTTACGCAGAAGCAGGCATAAAACTTGACACAGCCTCAACAACGAGCCTCATCCCGATCCAATCGCCACCCACAGGAGCAGCCGCATCCGGACAAAGCCCGACTCCAGGACAGCCCGTAGCAGACCACGACCAGAAATATCTAGAAGAGAAGTGGGAACCCAAAGTCAACGCGATGATACTAGGAGCTGACAAGACGAACCCTGCTGAAGCGATAGCAGACGCCGCAAAATTCCAGGATCCAAACCTCGCAAGATACGCAAAGACCAAGATAATCGAGCTGGCATCAAAGAGTCCATCCATAACAATGCGTGGGGCACTGAAAGCAATCAACGATTTCCTGGGCAGCCTCAACTCCGCCGCGAAAAATCCAGCGATCAATGAAGCGATGGCAAACGAATTCAGAGGCAAGATCGGGCCAGGATCGGATTTTAAGACCCCATCCGCGCTGTCGCTTAAGGAAAGCACCATCACCAACGGGAAAGTCTCGATACCTCTTGAGAAACTATCCAACTCCAAAGTCATCGCGCTCCCGGACGGGGGATTCACGGTCGACGGGGTGACGCTCACTGAATCAGCAGAGCACCTGCAGACATCAGAAAATGGCGGCAAGCGGGCTATTAATGGAAAAATCAACGGCGTAGCACTCAAGATCAACGACATCGACCCTCAATCCGGGATCGAAGTGTCCCCCAAACCCGCCGAAGACACCGGGACCGGATACTTAATCAAATCAAAAAAGCCCGTCAACATCGAGACACCCGCGTTCAAAGGAACCCTAGGAAATGAAGGAGAGGCCGGCGGAGCGATAGCGGACGTGACCAAGTCAAAAAACGGTTTCGAGACCAAGATCACAGGGCCATGGGCCGCCAACACAAAACAATTCATCCCAAACCAAGACATACCCATGAGTGGAAATGGGAAAACCGGTTTCCAATACGAATCCAATGAAAAACCAAAAGCATCATCCACAGAACCAATAACCATCGGCAGGCAGTCATTCGCCGGCAAAGACCCAAAAGACGCCGCTTCAGAAGTGTCAATAATCTTCGGGCAAGTCAGCAGCCTCAGCATGAAGAACAACGAAGCCTGGTGGATGAACCCCATAAACTACGCAGCCAAAGGGCTGATCGAGGTCACCGCGACCGACGAATCAGGCAACCAGGCACTCAAACATCGAGGCACAGACCCCGGGACCTTGATCGGAATGAACGAGTACCACATAAGCACAGCCACACCATCCACAATAGCCCGGCTGACCGTATATAATCCTGACCAATCCAAGATGGGCTCATTGGCCATAGTGAGCCTCCAAGATGATCACCACACAGTCGAATTCTCACGCGACAAAGAAGGATTGAAGATAAGACCATCGACAACATCCAATGAATTCAAATCACCATCCGGCATTCCTTTAGTCCTCTCCAACCAAGGCGATGACAGCTCAAAATACGCACACGCCTACATCAAAGACGGGAAATACAACCCCTGGCAGATGCCAGACGCCCATGCAAAGCCCCAGCCATCAGTCCCAGAATCGCCGACGTTAGGCCCTGTCGCAGCGGCAGAACCAGAGCCTCAAGCGCCTCCTGCGGCAAGAGAAAGCGCAGGCACGACACGACGCGAAGAAGCCCCTTCATCAGATAACGAGGAGGAAGAAGAGACCGGCACAACTGGACTAGAATCAGCAGACAGCCAAATCAAAGAAAAGCCCAAGCTTCCATCCATCCCAGTCACAGACGAGATGCGCAACTCAAAGAACGGCGCAGCCCGGATATACGCGAAATTATTGGATTACGCAAACAAGATAGAAGACCCTGAGCGGCGGGCTGAAGTGCTCGCCAAGATCCAGAATGGAATGGGCAAGGCGACTGCAGCCTACGAATCAGCGCCGCCAGAAACCAAATCATCAGGGCTGGCAGCATTGCAACCAGTGGCGACTGTGCTGGCTGGGGCGATAAGCGCTGCAGCGGGCTTCGCAGCCGGAAGCTCGATGGCTGCAGCGCCATCTACACCAGCGACAGGAACAACAGCTCCATCAGTATCATCTATACCTGCGGCCACCATAACCTCTCCAGCAGCTGGCGTCGCAGGGAGACCGCCGACGGCTGCATTTCCGACTGCAACAACACCTGTGCCCTATCCAATCTCCGAGCCTGTCCGCGCTGCCCAGATACAAGGACTGGTAGAATTGCCATTAGACGACGCGATGAAATTTGTCAACTACAACCAACTGCGAGGAGGCGATGTCATCGTGCATGACTATACCACTAAAGGATACATCGACGCGTTTCGGCACGACGCATCCACACACAATTACAAAGCGCTCACTAATCCTAGCCAATTTCCTAGCGGGACGATATCGGAGCAGAAGATGTCACAATGGCTCACTGATTGGGGCGGATGGAGAGTGGGCGAGAAGAAACGGACAATATCGAGACTATCTGGTTTGTCCGTGATTTCGGCTTTAAATGGCGCTTTCTTCTGACCTTAGTTTCTTGTGGAGATTTAGGTCGAGTGAGATTAGATGGTTTTTGAGGCCTGCCCCTTGGCGGCTCGACGGGTGTGAACCTCACGTTGTTCGATTCACACCCTATCGACCACCCCGGTTGGGGCGTCCCCCGGTCGATCGAGCGCCAGGGGCGGGCTCGATGAAAAGAAGTGGTTATCGTCGATAAAATTATATTCTACCGACGATAACCATACCTCAGTCGTGTAAAAAGAGGTGAAATGGATGATTGCAACCCAACATAATAGCTTTTCTATTGAGCAGTATTCCCGAACTCGCCAGCCTGATGGCTGGGCTCGTTCAGGGAATACTGT
>JBBSWF010000063.1:0-45795 GCA_038046365.1 Nanobdellota archaeon | reverse complement strand
ACTATAGATCAACAAAATAGATCAGAAAATGCCAAAATCAGCTATACAAATACAGAAAAAGCAAAAGAGATCGTCGAACAGTTGGAGAAACACTTCCCAAACGAAGGAAAGAAAGTCCTCAACCTCATGAATTCGCTCTACTTTGAAGAAATGGTGATCCCGATGATCTCCGCGCTGAAACAACGATTCGGAGATGAAGACTACAAAGAGCGCTTTAGAGCATTCTACTCTGACCTATTGAAGTTCTTCCCGATCGCGGTATTCGCGGGGAACAACTCTAATACAGAGTCGCTCAAGAGAGATATCACTTTAAGGCTCGGCATGAAAAACATACCGTTCGTCCGGATCCATGGAATCGGGGCCTCAAACATCGAAAAGATCGAACAAGCCATCCGAGAATTAGGCATCGATACAAAATACACCACCCAATCCGAGCGAATCGTAGCCCCTTCGGGACTTGACCAACTCACGTATACAATACGGCTGTAAACAATATCCCCCACAATCCATTTGCCTCCATAGAGTCAGCTGTGCACCGAAACAAAACACATAAATCCCACATCAGAATCGCCATGCGATGAACAAGATCAAATACGGGATACTCGGATGCGGGAAGCACGCGCTGCAATCGCACGCGATACCATCTAAGTCATCATCTCTGCTTGAGCTTTACGCGCTCTGCGACCTGTCTGACGAGCGAATGATCGAATTTGAGCAAGCGATTGGAATGAAACTCAACAAGTCGACAGACCGGGAACAATTCTTCAAAAGCGGAATAGACGCCGTGCTAATCGCGACTCCAGACCAGTTCCACTTCCAAGACCTGACTGACGCGATAGACCACGGACTGCACACGTTCGCAGAAAAACCGCTTGCTGTAACGACAAACGATGTCGACGCGCTAAGAGAATCGCTTCATCGCGACAAAATTCGCAGACAGCCCGACCAATTATCGAGTCGAGGGGACACGCGATGACGGCCTGAATTTCAAATTCTTCGGCTCACGCAGACTATACTAAAGGACACAAATAATTGATCTGAATAGTTGTGTCCTTTATATATAGTGGCGGAAATGAATCACCAATTATTTGTGTCCGCCACTATAGAATCCCACCAATATCTGGAATGGACAGGGGTCAGGTTCGAGCGAGGAGACCTGATCATTGACGCCCATTTAGGGATAGCTAAGATACAGATCGGCAGCACAACAAGAAAGATAGACATCCAACCTACCAACTACGAAGATCGCGGACGGCGGACAATGGAAAACTTCGCAAGCGCTATACGACATGAGGAAGTATGCTACTTGACCCATGAAGACCTCTATGCGAACACCGCGCTGTCGGTGATGCTGACCCGACTCGACAGGTGGAGATACGATCCTGTCCAATCTTTTTAAGCAACTGGCAGGACCACCACCTAATGAGCGATAACCCCTGCGACACTATCTATAATGGCAGTGACTCTAGAAGACCAGCAGACAGAGCAAGAAAATCGCTCACTACTATAAGCAACTACCTGATAGCCGGATGCTGCGCAGGAGCGCTATATCTTGGGCTGACCGACGGGCCGATGCCTGTCGACTTGAGGCCGGAAAACTGGTATCACAGCGAAAACTCCCAGACCAATGAAAACCGGATCTCCTTAAGAGATATCCCTAACACCGGGATCATCTCCCCCGACCGCCGCGTATCGTTAAATCGCGATCCAGACGACCGAAGACAGCTGATCCTGTCAAGAACAGGAACCCCAAAAAAACAGAACAGGATAATGCTCGCGCCAAAGGATCCGATACGCGCGAGATGGATCAACTCCCATGACATCCTGATACACGCGCGGGAAGGAGACCTCTCTGAGCTCATCCTCGCCAGCACAGACTGGCAAAAACCAATACGACGGCTGCAACCAGAAGAAGAGATGGTGAGCGCGGCACCAAACGGCAAGGCCTACCTGACGCGGCAACTCAACAGGATAGAATCGAAAATGACGCCGGAAGTCAAAGTATCATGGACGGTCACATTCCAGGACCTTGAAGGAAAGACGATCAATTCCACAGTCATCCCCGCGACCCTGATACAATCCGCAGCAAGCCCAGACGGGACGATCATCATCGACGCGATGTCCGCAGACATCCGCAAAGGAATGGGGCCAAATCCAGTCATAGAAAGACAAGGGATATACCTGTTCAGGCCACCAAATTACCAGCTTGAAATGATAATCAAAGACGCTTCTTACTTCACGATGACCGAGAGAGGGAGGCTCGCATTCCTGCAATACAAAGACAAGACATCAAGAATACCATCCACTCTTGAAGAGATGGAATTCCCAAGCATGCAAAGAAGGACAATCGCGCTGCCAGGCGAGCCATACCACCAGCATAATCGGCGGCAAGCAAGCCTGGCGCTTCTCCTATGGACGATATCCATGATGGGCATTTATGGAGTGGCGATTGAAAGACACCGGCGCGAGACAAACCCATTAGACACGGCGCTGCCACCTAAGGCCGCGGCAACATGCGCAGCCATGATCGGAGCGCAGACCACTGGGCTCTTCACGGCCGCGATCTACGCCGAACAGTTCATGACGACATATAACACCGGCCTGCCCCCCACCATCCAGACCAGAGCGATGCAGGCAGGAACCCTGCTGGCGATGACGATTATCGCGAACAGCCTATACTCGCTAAGCAACAGGCTCAAGGCCCCAAAAATAGGCTCGTTCCTGAGACTCATCAACTATATGCGCCACGGAAAGCCAGCTGACTGGAAGAGCCAGACCGAGTCATACAATTCGACATACCTGGAAGTCGGACCAATCGAAAACGAGATCATGCTTTCAAAGGAAGACATCCTGAACGGAAACTACGAGAGCGCACGAATACATTCATACAACGCAGTAGAGCGATGCGGAATGGCATCCATTCTGCCTGAATACTCATTCTTCCATGCACTGATCTCGAAAATCAATGAATCCATTGATGAAGCGCAAGCACGCCTAGACTCTCAAGGAGCGAATCCCCAAAAGAGATCGGCGATACTGGAATGCCGGCAGGCATACCGTCTCTCCAAAGGCCTCATCCAAGAGGCAGAAGGGATGACTGACGAGATACTATCCCTTGCAGGAGAGGGAAACGACGGCGCGCGACTACATCAGGCGAGGGTGCACACAGCAATCGGATCGGAGCGCGCAAAGGAATTGTGGAGATCGCCGCTTGAGCGGATCATAGCAACGACAAGCCCTGAATCATTCACCCAGGTGCAGGGAGGCACAAGCGAAGTAGTCAAGGTGAGCAGAGAGCGCAACCCCTACGCAGAGAAGGCCGTGATCCTCAAACGAAGCAGGGACCATAAGTCCCTATATAAGGAATACCTGATCACATCAGAAATAAGCCACGCTGTCGGCGGGATCAACGGCATGAGCAGCCTGCCTCTCACATTCATAGACCCGGAATCTAACCGCGGAGCGCAGCATGCAAGAGGATATTCATACCTCGCCATGTTATTTATCGATGGGCCGACACTGCAAGAATGCGCCCGGACAATGAGCAAGAAAGAGACAGAGAGATACATGCGCGACGAGGCGCTGCCAATGATCGCGAGGTACCACGCACTCCTTCAGAAAAACATCGAAGCAGGCGGCACGACGCTGAACAGGATGGATTATGATTCCATATTCAACAGCAAGTTCGCTCGACGCGTGACTGACGACCCTAAAGAGCAAGAAGAGCTAATGATCGCAGGGCAGCCGCTAAACTCGCACCTCTCAAGCCTCGGACGGTCGCCGATACACGGAGACCTGCACACTGGAAACATAATCACCCCCAAGATGATACTCATCGATCCTGCTGATGCTTCGTACGCTCACGATTCGCTTGACATCTCGCACCTGCTCCACGACCCATCTCTTCGCCAAGACCCAAGCAGCGCGGTGATACTCTTTGATCACTATAGGCGACTCAGAGGGCACGACACCCAGTCCTACCGAGCACAAGATGCGGCAGGGACAGTACACCGGCTGTGCCACCTCGTCGGTAGGGACGTGGCATACAACCGTCCTGAAGAGCTGCGTCCCCACGCGATGGCTCTGCTGTGGAGCACGCTCGCACTCGCAGAGATGGGAATACCGGGGATAGACAGAGCCTGCCTTCGGCCAATAGAGGCCGTCGCCAGAAAGATGGCCGGGTAAACCCTATTATATAGACAACTGCGCAGTTATCGATATCATGCCCTGATTCATCTACCAAGCACATGCGCAGGGGCCACAGCCTCGACAACTGATTCAGCAGCTGCTACAAGCGACTGGGAGGAACCTTTTTTCTTTCGGAGAACCATCAATGCATTATACATCGCATCCGCTGACTCATTCGACGGCTTGAACCAGTAATCATAGGCAGACCTTAAGACCTTCGCCGACCCAGACAGGCAATCCTTGTCAGAAGACTTGGCACAAGACGCGATGACGTCTGCAAAACCCTCAAGCGAGTGAAGAACACGAGCGTCGACTAACGCGGCAGAGACGTTTGAGGCCACACCGCGATTGAGCATCCGAAGAGCATAAAGGACAAGACGATTGACATTCTTCTCGACTCGGACCGCTGCCTTGAAGCCTTCCGAGTCTCCTTTGGCAAGCGCGTCAGAGCCATCCTCGACCATGCCCAGGCAGGTAAGCCAGACACGGCGCATCACATTATCATACTCCTCGGGCGCGACAGATGAGATCTCGCGGATAGTGATCATCGATTTTGATTGACGGACGATCTCCATACCAATTAGATTCTCCACGACCTTCTCGATAGCATCCGCACAATGGACGTCTAAGCCAGTGCGAGGATCCATCACGCGCTCCTTGCTAAACCCTGCCTGGATCTCGCCTGCGCCAGCAACATAGTGAGAAATGATAGAATGCCACACCAAAGATGCGTTGAGGCCGGAGAGGTCGACTTTTACCATGTGGCCGCGCTCGACACTCGGCTGCTCTATGACCATGGACCTGCCGACCCTGGACACCTCAACCTCCTGTCCCTTCTTGAGACCGAGTTCCTTTACCCAATCAGACGGCAAGCTGACAACCAGAGTTTTCCCCGCGAGCTGTATTATCTTACGCCTCATATCATATACCTCCATATCCGGGGCTAGAAACACCCGCCCCTGATTCGGCATTGCAACCACTATATAATAAAGTTTCTATTATATAGTTATAAGGTATCTTATATATTATATCCCCAAAGATAATCCTCGCGCGCCGGCACAATCCGGAAACATTCCGAAGACCGACGGCGAAAGACCGACGGCCGGAACGGAGACCACATGGACATCGAGAAAGACGCGCAGATAATCGCTCATATGCGACGGGATGGAAGGACAGCATTGACTGCAATCAGCAAGAAGACCGGACTGCCAGTCAGCACGATATTTGACCGCATCAAAGGATGCAGCGCAATAACACGGTACAGCGCGCTGCTCGACTTTCGCGAGATAGGATTCGGATGCAGGGCGATAGTGCTGCTGCGCACAACAAAGGACAAGAAGAGAGAGCTTGGGCAGCACCTCCTCCACCATCCCTACGTCAACAGCCTTCACAAGATCAACAATGGAATGGACTACCTCCTCGAAGGGGTGTTCAAAGACCTGGGGCACATCGAGCAATTCATCGAAGACATCGAAGAGAGATACACCCTTCGGACCAAGGAAGTCCACTACCTGCTTGAAGAGATGAAACGCGAAGGATTCATGACTGACCCAGCCAGCGCGCGCGCAGTCGCGCAAGGAAGGATGGGATGACACCTGGCTTCCTTGAGTCATCGACCATAAACGGCATCAAGGTTTAAATAACCTAAATGCCGGGAAAACCGCCATGAACCTGGCGGTCGCTGGAATATCTGCAGTAGTGATCATACTGCTTGGCGTCGGCGCATACCTATACCTGACACATGAAGAACCATTGACACTCTCATTTAACGTAAGCGTCGAGCAAAAGAGCGCCGTGCCAGGGCAGAGCGTCAATGTGAGGCTCATCGTCACAACAAACAAGAAAGCGCCAGTTGACCTAAACTACACCCTTGTCTCACGGCAAGGAAGAGTGATCGTGAACGACAGGCAATCATTTCTCGCAGAAGGAGTGACTGAAAGATCGGTGCAGATGCGCATACCGCTCGGGTCGCCGACCGGGCCGTACTGGCTGCGCGCTAGAGCTCAAAGCGGGCAGACATACACGATTGCACTATCATCCATCGCTATAGTGCAACAATCAGTCAAACCCAAACCAATTCCTCAAAAAAACATCACCAACGCAACGAGCGAGACAAAAACGCCACCCAAACCACCGGTGGATCTCATACAGCCAACACAGCCAACGGAACAAAATGTCACACCCCCATCACCTCCACAAACACCTCCACCATCATCTAGCCTGTCCCCTGGACCAATGCCACTATCGCCTGACGAGATAATCCAAAACGCCAAGACCCTTGCAGCGACAGACCCGAACGGAGCCGCAGACAGCTGCAAGACCCTCAAGTCGCAAGACCTAGACTCCTGCCTCTCCGAGACTGCGCTTGCAGCCAAGTCCGGATCAGGATCATCCCAGGCAGGAAGCATATGCCAAAGGATAGGCGACATTCCCACACGCGACGCGTGCCTTGCAAACCTCGCACTAGCAGGAGACTTCACAGTCTGCAACATGATCACCAACACCGACATAAAGAACTCATGCAACGCACTCAGCGGAAAATGAGAATACTGCAACGATTGAAATGACAAAAAACAACAACAGGCCAACGAAACGAAAACCCGCAGGAATGCGCGGACAAGTGACCGTGTTCATAATACTCGCACTAATAACTCTTTTTGTCATCACAAGCCTGATAATCCTTAGCATCTGGCAGGCGCAGAGCCAGACAAGCCAGCCGATACAGCGCGCAGGAAGCTTTGATTCAGTAATTGGAGATATCACCAACTATGTCGAGGCATGCCTGGCCAAAGAAGCCGCACCACTAGTCGTAGCACTCGCAGAGCACGGAGGGCGCATGGAACCCCCTGAAGAGATATACCTCAACGGAACAAAAATACACGCTTTATGCATCAACAGGAACAACTTTGAAGGATGCGTGAGCACGCTCACCACCAAATCCTCGCTAGAACAAGAACTCAAAACCGCGATGATGGCATCGCTTAGCGAGTGCACAACACTACAACCCCAATTCGGATCAACAGGAGCAAAAATCACGACTGGAAACCCCAGCCTGAACGTATCAATTACCATCGATTCAATACATCTAATACTTGCCTATCCGGTAAAGGTAACGCTCGGACCCAACCAGCGCGAACTTGACACATTCTCGACATCACTTGAAACGCCGCTTGGCCGGCTTTTCGGGATGGCGCTAGACATAACAAACCAGGCAGCGCGAGGCGGAATCTTTGACAAAGAAGAATACATGGCAAACCATGACTCTAGCATACTCATCGAAACCCACAAACCCTACCCGCACATAGTATACCAGCTGCGAAGATATGACCCTCGACAGGGACAAGACTTCTTATTTCAATTCGCACTGCAAGGCAAGAAGACCGCCGGATCAGAACCGCTATACCTTGACCCAAAATACGGCTGCTGCTACGCAAACGACAACACCTACCATTACAACCCAAACCCCACAGAATGTGACCGGATCGGAAAATATGAAGGACCGGGATGCGGCATGCCTGCCAACGCAGCGCCAATAGTCGAAGGATGCTGCGTGCTAAGCGCAAACCAATGCAGCGTCACAACATCAAAAGAATGCGGACAAGGAAACACCTTCTATGAAAACGACAGGCTATGCAGTCAGGCACCCGGATGCACATCGCTTGACTGCCACCAGACATACAACATGCCCACTCGAACAGTGACGTTCGGGCCGCGCAAGAACGGCGAATCGTGGTGCATCTACGACGGACGCGTAGGCAACGGAAACGACCTTGTAGGATCAAGGCATTACCTTCACTCCTGCGTGCGAGGACGGGAATATGTCGAGCCATGCCGGGACTTCAGAGAAGAATTATGTGCAGAAGAGCGAAGAAGCACACCCGGCGGAGCAGTGATAGCCCACGCGACGTGCAGGATCAACAGGTTCGCAGACTGCACAAGACAGCAAGACGCAGGCAACTGCCTTGACACAAACGTGAGAGACTGCGAATGGATGCCCGGAGTCTATGGATCGACACCAACCTACACACGATATGCTCTATGCATCCCGACAGTAGCACCCGGACTCCCATTTTGGGACGGCACAGGACAAGGCATATGCAAAGAAGCAAACAACGAAAACACCGCAGCGCCAAAAAAGAAACGCACATTCGGACACCAAGCCTGCTGGGCATGCCAACGAGTAGGCGACTGCGGACCCAAACAGAACATCGCAGACGTGCTCACACTTGGCGGGTACTTTAATCCAGATGGAGTCGTCGACGCAAGCAAGCTATTGCCAGCAGGCAGCACAAGACAGCAATACCCCGGCCTTGCCATCGCCACACGAGCAACAAAGATATCACCTGTAGTAATCGCCAGGCCAGACCTCCTTGTCAACCCAAGCAGCGCAGGATCAGACGCAACCTGCTCGCTTTGGCAAACGCCAGGAGGAGGCGACTGCACACTATGCGACAGCAACCCCTACTGGCAGCCATGCACAGAATACAGATGCAAGAACATAGGAGCCAACTGCCAATGGAGCGAATTAGCAGGCATAGGGACATGCAGCGGGCCATCAACTGAAGGCGCCACAAAACCCAAGATCACAGTAGTGAAACAAGGAGGGCCGAACGTGAAACCTCATGAACCATGGCCGATCGAGCTCTCCATCGACCAGAATGCGAGATGCGCAATAAGAGTAGTCTCAAGACGCTATTCCGGATTCGCCAGCGCCACATGGGGAGTATGCCTGCCACAGATCATGCCACCTAACCTCTATAGCATGGTGCCTGCGATGTACCGCTCACTACTAGATACGGTATGCATCAACCCACCAACAATACACCTATCTGACGGGAAATTCGAAACAAGCCACAAGACAGAGATCAGATTCCCGACCCTACACAACCTCCTGAACAATGTATACACATTCATGGATGAAAACGGCCTAACCGCCCACAAAGGAGTGATCCAAACTTACCTGCGCAACGGATTCAAATTATACCTCACATGCACAAGCGAGAGAGGCATAGTCAGCGACCAAGTCGAATTCCCAATCGACATCCAACCCGGCGGAGGCAACGCACCGCCAAAGATCATCGAGATACACCCGAAACAACACGAGCTACCTGAGCCTGACGGAAGCCCTCGGCCGATCACCCTATTCGTCGACCGACCATTCAAAGAATGCTCAGTGAAGCCTCAAGGGCTCACAGAGATCAAACTATCCTGCCCAGGCACGACAGAGCCAGACCAGAAATTCGGAATATACATGCCACCCGGAAGCTACGAATGTGCAGGATCGCAATTGACACTAAACTCGCCTAAATTCACATTCACATGCAAAGACGAGACAGGACAAGGCGTGCCATTTCACTACGAACCCAACAAGCCTGAGCCGACGACAACGTAAATTCTTCCGGATTTTTCAGTTTATCCGAGACCGGTCGACTCCCCTGAGAATCTCCTTCTTGCGAGAGTCGATCGCATCGCTTAATGCCTTATACAAATGAGGCCCCCTCGATTCCGGCGAGAAAATCAGTCCTGACCTCAGATCCGAGATGTCCAAACTTTCGATAGAGACTATCGGATGCGACATATAATATATCTCCCGCGCGATAATATCCCTCCCGGAAACGACGGCTGAATCACCTGATACCGCCTTGGGAAACATCTCCGGGTGCTTGATATAATCAGAAGGGCACGCTACCTCAACGAATGATACCCGACCATAGAAACAGCTCCCCACACTCGGACGCGAATCCAACGTGTCCAACCGGACAAGGGGGACGAAATAATAAGGATCAGCATCCATCGCTACTCCATAATAATTACGAAGCATATACTCGTGCTGGCACTTCGCCGGATCGAGCCAGCCAGCCGTCTCGATCATCAAACAATAAGGATCGTCCATCAAACAGACCAAAGAGTTCCTTCGCTTGCCCTCGGAAGACTGGATAATAATTGTCCTCGCCGCGGAGCAGATAAAATCCATCAATTCAACAATCATCATCGGTTTATAAAGGAGTCCGATCGCACTCAGAAAACCTTTTATACCCGATTCCCGACCAATCGAGGACAACATCGTATTCCATACGGGGTGAACCAATATGGCAAAGAAATCATCATCACGACGCTCAGTCGCGCCAAGACGAGGCAGGACAGAGACCGGACAAGGCATGTCAATATCGACCATAATCGTCGCGGCGATTGGACTCATAGTCCTGGTGGTGCTAGTCGCCATCTTCACCGGACAAATGGGCAAATGGACAAGCGGAGTCGAGAAAGAGAAAACAGGACTCACCTGCATCGACGCCTCACCCAAAGGGCTTGGCGGAAGCTGGCAAGCAGACCCCTGCCCGCTAGGAAAGCAATTGCTTGGAGTCTCCAACCCAGACGACGTCAGGACACACGCTGGACAGAACTGCTGCGCTAAATGATTTTTTAAAGAATAACATGGATCCATCAAAATGGCAAAAAAATCCTCAACAAAGGCCAAGCGGGCCGGCAGATCATCTAAATCTTCTTGCTCTTCGTGCGAAGAGTCCTGCTCACATGACCGCAAAGGCCAGGGCATGAGCATCAACACGATAATCATAGCAGTGCTAGGACTGATCGTCCTTGTGGTATTGATTGTGATATTCACAGGGCAGACCGGAAAGTTCACCAAAGGCACGACAGACGTGCAAGGAGGAACAGTGTGCGAGAACTCGCTCATCTATCCCACCGGAGTGAGCTCACTTGGAGGACGATGGCAGAACGAGCCGTGCGCAGCAGGACAGACAGCAGCGAACCCAACCTATCCAGCCGACGTCGCAAGCCACGGTGGAATGAGCTGCTGCATCGGAGCAAGAATACCATCTGACGCGCCGAGAATACCTGGGAATGTTGCGTGAGCGGATTCATCGCCTACCATCTGGCTCTGCCGCTAATCCCATCGAAATTGATTAATACATCCTCAGCATCCCATGACTCATGGAAAAACACCGGGCAGCAGACATCAGATTCTATGTCCATCCATACAGCAAGAAGGTCGAGCGCACCCTTGACCAGTATATCCAAGAAACCCAATCATCCGGCACTATCCGGTCAGTATGGCATTATGAATCATCTCAAAACAGGAGCCAAGCTGCACGCGATCTCGGTAATGACCTGCCGCAATGGATCGGGGATTGCGCAATATACGAAGCCCGCCTACAGCCCGG
Organism: Nanobdellota archaeon; assembly: GCA_038046365.1. GTDB lineage: Archaea > Nanobdellota > Nanobdellia > Woesearchaeales > JAGWAF01 > JBBSWF01. Next base: position 34,423 of record JBBSWF010000063.1, on the reverse strand, counting down.
AACCGAGGAGTCATTCATCAGTGGACTGCTCCGAATGCGGGCCGATCTAAGCATTGATTTGCACATCATCCTGGACGCAAGGGACCGGTATATCCAGGACGGCACAGAAGCGTCCATCCTCGCCTATATTGCCAGACATCCGAAATCCAAAGACGCCACAACGATCGCCAACGGGCTTGAAGGCGATGCCCGAACCATCGCACTCGCGCTAATCGGCGACAGGAAGGCATATAATCATCTCACAGAGACGCTCAAGAAAACCGTCGTCGGATATCGTGAGTCGGTATCAGGAAAGAAGGCGCATAAGAACGCAAGACACTACCGATTCCTTCTGTTCCACGATGGGACCGGAAAGAATCACAAAGAGATCCAGAAAGAGCTGGAGCGGCAGTCTTATAGCGTAGAATCGATGAATGTGCTGGGAAAAAAATTCCGAGAAGCAGACCATTACGGCATCGAGCACACACCGGCCCTGGTATTAATCGATGAGTACGGTGGCAAGGCAGGCCATTGGGAAAGACGAATCCCCCTCGATGAAGCCATCCAACGATACGAAAAACTCGAACGGATGAGAGCGCCAAGGCGACGCGCTAAGAAAATCCAGCATACTTGAGCAAGGCGCCCCTGACCGCTTCTATTACAGGAGGCATCACGATACCCGCTTCTCTTAGTTTGATTTCCAGTTTTCTCGTCGAAAGGACACAGTTAGAGCGCTTCGCGGCGGTCATAGAGTGAAGCTTGTCGAGAGAGATGATCTCATACTTGAAATCCTTGTCGACAATCTCCTTGTAGAGATCGAGGATCTGAGCGTGAGTGATGGGGTTTGGGTTGACCACATTATAGATACCGGTGGCACGCATGGCGATGAGCGCGGACGAGGCATTGACGAAATCATCCATCACGCTGATGCTATTCGGGATCGAGATAACCTGCTTGTAGCTCGCGATCTTGGTGATGAAGTTCCTTGGACCTGGCATCGAATCAAGAGGCATGCGCAGACGAAGCTGGAGGACTTTCGCGCCGTCTTTCTCAGACATCATCGAAAGAGACTTTTCGGAGAGAATCTTGGTCCTAGAATAGAAACTGCCAAAGAAGTTAGGCTCATCATCCTCAGCGAAACCTTTTCCTTTGTTGTCTCCCTCGTAGACGCAGCCGGAACCGACGTGGGCAAGGAATACTCCAGCTTTCTGGCAGCGCTCTGCTAATATCTGTGGGCCAAGCACGTTGGACCGCCAAGTCTGGCCCCGGTTCGAGTCAAGCCAAGACTGGCCCTTTGAGCGGTCGAACGAGCCATCCTCGCACCAATCGATGTTCGGACGGCCGGTCTTGCCAGCACAGTTGATAGCAATAGACGGCTTGAACTCTGAGATAGACTTGTCGACCTGGACAGGATCGGCGATGTCAGCTTTCGTGATGAGACAGGCAGGCTTGTCTTTTAGAGCGCTGCCACTAAAGTGATCAGCGAATTTCCCAGCGACGTAACCTGCGCCGAAGATGAGGATGCGATCGTTCCCTGCCATATTGATTCGGAAGACACGCCACTATTAAAACACGACGTCGGGAACGAAAGACTTAAATATAATTATCTCCTAATTATCTTCATGGCCATAGAAACCATGACGCGCAAATGGGGCAATTCCCTTGGAATCACGATACCAAAAGAAGTAGTGGACGAGGAAGGACTCGAAGAGAACCAGCACGTCATTGTGGAAATACGAAAATCAGCTGACCTAAAATCCATCCGGGGCCTTGTGCACCTCAAGAAGCCAACCCAGCAGCTCAAAGATGAGATGAGGAAGGGCTGGAAATGACCACATACTTCTATGACAGCTACGCAATAATAGAATATGTGCGTGACAATCCATCCTTTAGAGAATACTTCGAGACACACAGCGGCATCATGACCCCACTGAACCTTCTTGAAGTCTACTACTCAATCTTAAACGAAGCCGGCCGGGAAACCGCGGACAAAATCCTCGACACATTGTACCCCATTGTGACTTCACCGACAAAAGAAGAGACCCGACAAGCCATGATATTTCGCCAAGAGAACAAAAAGAAAGACCTCTCATACGCAGACTGCCTCGGGTACATGGTAGCCCGCAGCCGAAACATGCAGTTCTTAACCGGAGACCGAGCATTCAACGGGATGCGCGGCGTAGAATTCATCAAGTAATCCAAGACCACGAAACATTATTATACCCAAATCCTGGGAATAAACTCCAACACCCAGAAAAACAATCGAGGCGAAACCAAATGGCAACCCACCATAACCATCTCATCGTCATGGCATTAGTAGGCGTAGTCGCAGTCGCGGGACTTGTCTTTCTCCAGCAAGCGACGCCGACTGGAATGGCCACACAGACCGCCGCAGTCGGCATGTCGTGCTACTTCAACTCAATGGGAATCACAAGCAACACAAGATGCATACCTATCCCGGAAACAACCGACCAATGGGCGAAGGTGCAATGCAGATATCCTGGAGTATGGCTGTACGCATCAGGACCATACGCTGACCCAAATTGCAGATTCTACGCATAAGACCAGACGTTTGAGCCGGACCTATAATCCCCGCGCAGGCAGAGCAGTTGACACGCCCGAACATTTTAAATAACCAATATCGAGAATAGACGATATGGCCACGCTGCTTGAGATGCCCACAGAAACCCTTGGAAAGATAATCCTTACAGCGATAATAGCGATCATCATCCTATTCCTATTATCCAAGATGCTGGGCATCGGTCTTGGGTGAACCATGGCACGACAAGCACAGATACTCGGGACGACAGCAGAGACGATCATAATCGCGATAGCAGCCATAACACTACTCTTGTTCGTCGGGAGATGGTCGGAATGGATACAGAGCGAAGGCGAGATCAAGGCATGCCAATACAGCATATCGGTCTTCACCACCGCCACAAAAGCCACATATGACGTGATCAAACCCCAAATAAGATGCCCTGCGCCGCACTTTGACCTTAGCGGAAACATAGATTCGGACAAGAGACAGGTCGCTGAACTTGTCCGCACATGCTGGGCAAAGACAAACGGTCGGAACAACGGACTTGCCAGGACAGAAGAAGGCTACGTACGAGAGAAACTCGGACTTGAGACAGGAGACTCATTTTGCATACTATGCTCGAGCTTCACAACAGACAAGACCGTGATAGTCGCCGACTTGAAAGAATTCATGTCTGGACAAACAATGATAAACGCGCCAGGCAAGACATACAAGGAGTTCATCGACACAAGCTGGCAGAGCGCAGGAGCGGATCCCCTTGACAACCTCTTCTACACGCTCACAAAACCTGGCATCGTGCCGCTGCCAGCGCCATTGGGGATGCTCGACGGCGCGACGGAATCAAAGACAATCGACGCAGGATCAGCGCATTACATGGTAAGCTTTGGCAAAGGCAATGGAAACACCATGGCAGTAGTGAGCCAATCAGACGCAGGAAACCTGGCATGCGACCGATTCTTGCAACAAAGAGATCCCGGAACCAAACTCCCGGGCATAAATACCGCGTGAAGGCAGACGATGAGCAGACCAAAGAACAAACGATCCGCATCGACAAAATGCAGACCCTGCGCAAAGAAAGGACTAACCACCGAAGCGGTAGGGACGCTTGTGCTCTTTGCAGTAAGCATGCTGATACTGCTTCTTGTGTTCGGCGGAAAAATATGGCCAGCGATCAGCCCCGCAGGATTGCACGAGATGTGCAAACAAAGCGTGTACCTGCACGCGGGAAAACCTCTTGAGGCATTCCGCGGAAGCATAAAATGCGTGCCTGAGCACATCACCATCGATGAATCTTTGTCGTCGGAGAAAGGGCAAGAGGCGGCAAAAGCGCGGTTGGCCAAGGCGGTGTACAACTGCTGGGACGACTACGGACAAGGAAAACTAGACCTGTTCGCGCGGCAGAACGTGTACTGCGGCATGTGCGGGTGGATAGACTTTGGAGACAAGAAAGGCAAAATAACCGGCTTGACAGACTATCTAGGGAGGACAAGCGTGCCGAACAAGAAGATATCTTTCCTTGACTATCTAGCCGGATATGAGACTCCACACTTCCGAGATTATCTTGAGAACACCGCCTTGTACAACTCCAAAGAAGGAGGAGCCGCAGTCGAGATTGAAGACACATCAAAGAGATACGCGGCAGTGATAGTCTACGCACGAGGAGAGGACTCGATGAACCGCATCAAAGACTTCCTATCACCAAACGTTCCCGGAAGCGGAGGACGAGAGATCGGACAAGTGTCAGTCGGGGTCATCGGAGGAGCGGCAGGAGCAGCAGCGCCATTCATAATGTTCGGAGCAGGACCTGTCGGATGGATCACCGCAGGGCTGTCGACAATCACGGCAGGAGGATTATCGATGTACACATTTAGCGCATTCTCAGACAAGCCCCAATGGATGGCATTCACAAGGATAGTCCCCTACGAACCAGAATCATTTAAGAAACTCGGATGCCAGGAACTGCCGGTAGAAAGCAGGTGAGCTTGAAAGGACAAAGATTATTAACCAAACAACCGACGTGAGAGGACATGGCAAAGAACACAAAGAGAAGCAAACCACTAGGCAAGAGAGGGCAGATCCAGGAATATACTGGCAAGATGATAATCCTTGCAATTTTTCTGGTTGTCATGATACTCATCTTACTTCTATTCTCGGGGGCACTATCCAAGGGTGGAGCAGGCATGCAATGGTTGACCTGATATCATGAGGTACTTGTGAAATGAAACTATCAAAGACAAACCGAAAAAAACAGGGTCAATCATTCATGTGGGGCCATTTGATCGGATGGATACTAATGATTACGGTGGTCTTGTTCGTTCTGGTTTTCTCACCTAAACTTTATGGAGGCTCAAAAACCATATTCTCTCTCCTACCAGAGACCTGCGGGTCAGGACAGAGGACGACAGACTCCATCCAGAAAGCGATGATGTCAGCAGTCCAGGAAGAGAAGCCAAACGAAGCGGAAAGATTGTACGATGAATGGACCGGATGCAAGTTCGAGAAGCAACTAGACGACGAGACCCACTTCTCGACTGCGAAAGCATCATACGACCACCGCATGAAGCAATACGACTTCGAGAAAGCGCCGCGAATACTGAGGGATTACGTGAAGAGAATCCCGCCTGGGGCGCATAAGGCTCAAGCGGAACAGATGATAGCCAACGCCGAACGAGAACTCAAGGAGAGTCCCCGGACAAAACTAGGAGAACTAGCGCAGCTTGCTGTTCGCGACTGGCAGGCAGCGAAACAAGGATACAAGCAATTGCTGACGACACTCGCGGCAAAGCCCGCAGACTACCAGACACACTTTGCGAAAGAGAAAGACCAGGCCACACAACGATACGTCAAGATCGAAGCAGAGCAGATCGCAGGAGTAGACATTACGTTCACAGCAAACGACGCGAGGATCGACACAGCAAGCGGGAACGTCAAATACGACATCCGACTAGGACCAAGACCTGGAAAGCCGCTGCCTGTCTACACCATAGAACTTAGCACAGAATCAAGGAGCGTAGAAGAACCCACAAAACCGATCCTAGTCAGGCTAAGAAGCGACGGGCAAGAGATAAGCGCGAAACCCCCGACAAGCCCGCTTGACATGCAAGCCAACACGGTGACAGCGACTGCACTCATCGACAGCCTGATCGTGCAAGCATGCCCTGACACCGGCGGACCGATAAAATGCGAGCCAGCACGAGTGATCAGCAGCCACATCGCGCTGCTTGACTGGAGCTACCTCCCGGCGCCGACGATTACAGGGGAAGCGAGCGGGAATGGAATAACATTCGCAAAGACCCCTGCCCTGCCAAAGCTTGAGCTCATAGACAAATACGCGCAGTTCGACGCTGAATCACAAGGCCAGAAATACACGATGACCATCCAAGTCGAGAGCTACCCCACATCAAAATCATACATCAACTGGCAGACCGCAGACTTTAGCAAATCAAGCGGGAAATCCGATGTCGGAGAAGAGAAAGCCAACGCACTCACACGAGCGACACTACTCACTCTATGCCCCAAATACAAGCCGGCGCCACCAATCAACCGAGACATGAGCGGAGAACTATTTAGATGCCTGCTCTCAAGACAGGTCTTTGACGCATACTACGACGTGAACTTCAAGACACTGCCGGATCTGCCTAAATCAGGTGGGGCCTGATCGCACACGATTCAATCCAAGACGCCTGTGGGCTGCTGGCCGCAAAAAAGCGCGGACTCATGGCGCTGGAGGGCGTATGGAAAGACATACCTGCAGAGGAGATCGCCTTGATGAAGAAAGTAATCGAAGAAGGCCGCCAAACAGAATCTCCCCGAATCCGTATCCTGCCGACATCAGCATACAAATGATTAAAAACACCAAAACAAGAGCCACAATACAATGAAGCTCGCGAAGAGACAAGCAAAGAAAGCACAGAGCCTGAGCCTGAATACTATAATAATCGCGGTGCTGGCGCTGATAGTGCTTGTCGTCGTAGTCATAATTTTCACAGGAAAGACCGGACAATTCACAAAAGAGACTTCCTCATGCACCACAAAAGGCGGCACTTGCATACCAACAGACCAACCATGCGCAGTGCCCGCGCCATTTAACACCTGCGCAGAGAAAGACACAACCTGCTGCATGGCGAGATGAGACGATGGCAAGGAAGACCCCTCCCATGAAACCAAGAAAAGTTCCACAACAAAGAACGCCACCGCAATTAGGAATGGGCGAACGAGGCGACTTCAGCTGGGGAGTCGTAATCGCAGCAATAATCGGGCTTGTCGTGATGGTGGTCCTTGTAGTCGTATTCATGCGAAGCTACGGTCCTGTGGACCAAGTGCTAAGCCCCACAGAAGCAAAGACAAAAGACAGCATATGCTACCTAGAACAGCGACTTCCCAAATCCTGCGTCCCGTCTGACAAAGACAAAGATGGAGATTGCCTAGCAGACAGCTGCGACTTCTGCATGGACCCAAACACCAAGGCCCCTGCCAAGGACGACACGCAGCAGCAGGCGATTGGATCAAACCTGTTCGACAAAGATAATGACGGCATGCCTGACGCATGCGACATACAGCCGGACAACGCCGCGGTATCCAAATGCGAGAAATCGCCAGATGGAAAATGCATGATAGCCACAAAGCATTACAAAAATGACGGCAAGACCGTGATACAGATAGCGAGCCTAGGCACCAAGAAAGAGACAATAGACGACTTGCTGATCGCATGAGAACATTTTCACTGATCAACCTAACTTCACAAGAGAATCCGCCATCCCTCAACATTTATATCCTTAGGCACTGAACCGTAGACATGACCCTCGCGAACAGATGGTTGATGCTCTTACTTCTTCTCATAACCCTCTCAGAGGCGGCCTCATCTTCACAATTCCCATTCAATTATGGGTTGACACTAAAAGAGAACAAACCGGCCCTGCTCAAAGGAGACGACAATTCGGTGATATTTGAAGTATACCAGATCGATAACCTGTCTACACCAGACCGAAGCGACTTGCTCATCACAGCGTCGCTCACATCAAACGGAGGGGATGTGGCAGACAATCGCGTGAGAGGAACATACACAACAAGCAAGTCAAACCGGTACTCCATAGAAGGGCTTGGAAAGGGATACATAACAATATCCATCCCACTGAGCGACATCGGAGACCAAAACAATCCACTCATCGTCAATCTAACTTTTATACAAGCTACGCGAAGCACATCCTTCGCAGGCCAGCTCACTACGATATTGCGGATCGGCGAACCCAACACGCCCGGCCTCACACCACAAGCGACATTCAATGTGACCAGCGCGGTAAATATCACTCTACCTAAGGGATTCGTCTCTGTCCCCGGAGGCATAGTAAAAAACTCCACCCCCTCAAACACCCCCTATCACAGAAAGAACTGACCCCCTGGATTAGTCACAACTCTCTAAAAATTCGTCAGCAAAGCTGACTTTCTTGTCAAGTGCAAAGGATAATAGACAAGTTAACCCTCATTGTAACTTATCTAATAAGCGATAACTTTATAAGTATGATTAAATCTCCTAAATGCTATGACGCAATCAAAGCTCCCAAATTGGCTTGAAAACAAATACGCTGTCCTCTGGGACAAGTTTAAGGGAGCAACATTTAGGATGAAAGATGCTGAAAAAATACTCCAGCGAGGCGATGTAGACAAGGTTCAAGGCGTTGCTGTTGTTCTGTCAGAACTTAGAAAAGCAGGGTGGATAGTTGTTGTTCCTGATCCTAAAGATGCTCGTAAAAGCATTTACCATCTAAAGAGCAAGGATGACATCATCAAGAGTATTTTTAGCGCTGAAACCCTCTCACGTTCTGATATTGAAGGCATTCTCAAAAAAGCGGCAGACCTTATTAGAACCCGTGTTGATTACAAATTTATTCTTGTTCTGTTATTTTACAAGAGAATAAGTGATAAGTGGGAGCTTGAGTATCAGCACGCTTACGAGCAAGCATTAAAAGATGGCTTCAATGAAAAAGAGGCAAAGCAAGAGGCAAAGAATGCGACCTATCACGATTTTGTTATTCCAGAAGACTTTCTGTGGGAAAACATCAGAAAGGAAGTAAGTAAGCTACCAGAAAAATTCTCTGAAGCGCTCAAGGTCTTGGCGGATAAGAATCAGGAACTCAAAGATGTTCTTGATAATATGGATTTTATCCAGTTCACAACTAATAGAGAAAATGCAGAAATGCTCAGGCAGCTTGTTGAGCTTTTTAGTGAAAGAAAGCTTCATCATGTCTCAGCAGATGTCTTAGGCGACGCATACGAATGGGTCTTGCGCTACTTCGCACCAGACAAAGCTAAGGAAGGCGAGGTTTACACTCCACGAGAAGTTATCCAGTTGCTTGTTGAAGTTTTAGACCCTCAGCCAGGCCAGAGTGTATATGATCCTGCTTCGGCTTCAAATGGGATGCTCATTATTTCGTATAAACATGTTGAGCAGATGAAAGGAAAAAAAGAAGCTGACAAATTGTTTTTATTCGGACAGGAAGCCAACCACAAGACATTGGCATTTGGCCGAATGAATCTCTACATTCATGATATTAAGAACGCCAAACTTGCCTTCGGAGATACACTTCTTTATCCTAAATTTAAGGAATCTGATGGAGTTAAGCAGTTCGATAATGTTATTGCAAACCCGCCTTGGAATCAGGATGGCTACGATGAGGTTGTCTTGAAGAAAGGAGATTTCTGGAAGCAACGCTTCAATTACGGTTTTGTGCCAAAGCAATCCGCAGACTGGGCATGGATACAGCACATGCTTGCCTCTTCCAAAGGAAAAGTAGGCATTGTCATTGACAACGGTTGCTTGTTTAGAGGCGGCAAGGAACGCGCCATCAGAATGCTGGCTATTGATGGAGATGCTCGCCTTAAAGGAGATTTAATTGAGTCTGTGATATTGCTGCCTGAGAAACTGTTTTACAACACAGGGGCTCCCGGAGCAATTATCATTTTCAATAAGAACAAGAAGCATAAGAATGGCGTTCTCTTCATTAATGCTTCCTCAGAATACGAACAGCATCCTGACGTACGAAAGCTAAACTGGCTTTCTACGTCTAATATTAAGAAATTAGTTGATACATACAAAGGCTGGAAGGAGAAAGAGGGCTTTTCTCGCATGGTTCCTCTTGATGAGATACGCAAGAACGACTACAACCTAAACGTTTCTCTTTATGTTTACCCTGAAGAGAAAACAGAAGTAATCGATGTGATGAAAGAATGGGCTGATTTGAAAGCGATCGAGAAAGAGGAAATTGAAGTCGACAAGAAGATTGAAGGATACTTGAAGGAGATAAAATGAAAGAACCAAAACAAGAAATTAAAGAAATTGAAGTTTCTGAACTTCATTTATGGAGTGAAAATCCAAGAGATCCCATTGAGTCAGATATTGGAGATTTGGAAATAATAAAACGAGCTATTAAGGACGACTCAAAAAAATGGAACATTTCTAAGTTTATAGAGACAATGGGAACTCATTATGATTTTAGTGAATTACCCACTGTGGTTCTTGAAAACAATAAATACATTGTTTACGATGGAAACAGAAGAATTGCCATTCTGAAATACTTACAAAACCAAGACTGGGCACACCAAATTGAAGGGAAGTTATTTCCCTCTAAGGAGCCCCCTCACTTGAAAGGATTATCAAAAATACCTTGCAATATTTGTGACAAAAGTACTGCTTTGATAAACATAGAGAGAAAGCATGTGAGTAATGGAACTTGGAAACAACTTGAAAGAGACTATTTCGAACATAATTTCAGAGGAAAAGAAAAGAGCTTGTTCTTGAAATTTGAAGAAGCAACAGGATTGATTAGTCAACATCCTGAGCTAAATGAGAACATAATGAAAAATAACATTTTAACTGAGAATAAGCTAAAAGAAATCGGATTCTTATTTGACAAAAATGGTAATTTCTTGTCAGTTTACGATGAAAATACAGCAAAGAGTATTTTAGATAATTTAGCCAATTTAAAAGTAAAGGGGACAATTAGTTCTAGAGGAGACAACAAGTATGATATTAAAACTCCTTTAACAAGCATCTCTGAACTTAAAGATAAGATAAAACCATACAAAGACGATAATTCCAGAAGAGTAACTTACGTAAAAGAAAGTTCTGCCTCTCAAATTAAAAGAACACAACGCCAAAATAAGATGAAAGAATTGCTTTTTGGAGGGGCACTATCTTTGAAAGATGGAGTAACTAATGATCTATATAGAGATGTCGGAGATCTACATCAGTACTTTGAAAGGAACAAAGAGAAACTCTCCAATACCTTTCCGAACCTAATCAGAATGGCATTAAGATTATTGGTGGAATCTGCAACCGATGGGAAAAACAAAGAGTCGATTGACAATTATATCAAATCAAATTTTTTAAACGCCAAAAATAAATTAAGTCAAGATCAGAAAACAAATCTAAGTACACAAGAGATCAATACTGATACTAAACTTCTCAGTTTGCTGCATACAGGCGGCCATAGTTACTCTTCATCTTCCAATATCGAGCAGACACTTGCAATGTCTGTTATTGTAGGAAAAATGTTAGAAATAACTCATGGAAGGAAAAACAAATGACGTTCTACTCTCCTTTAAGATATCCTGGTGGAAAAGGGAAACTGGCCAATTACTTCAAGGAATTGTTTAAAAAAAACTCTCTTCAGGGAGCAATATATGTTGAGCCTTATGTTGGAGGGGCTTCAATTGCATTATCACTTCTACTTGAAGGATATGCGTCAAAAGTAATCATTAATGATAAAGACAGATCCATCTATGCTTTTTGGTATACTGTATTAAATCATGCTGATGAACTATGTCGGTTAATTGAAATAACTCCGGTTAATTTGAATGTTTGGGAAGAGCAAAAGAAGATACAAAGAAAAAAAGAAGACGTCCCTCTTTTAGAATTAGGATTTTCTACATTTTTCTTAAATAGGACAAACCGATCTGGAATAATAAATGCTGGAGTGATAGGGGGAAAAAAACAACAAGGAAAGTGGACTATTAGTGCAAGATATAAGAAAGAAGAATTAATTGAACGTATTAAGAAAATTTCTCAATACAAAGACAAAATAGAATTATTCAATGTGGATGCTGTAGAGTTAATAAGAAAACTTAGAGTACGATTGCCTAAAAATACACTGATTTATCTTGATCCCCCATACTATAACAAAGGAAAGGAATTGTATATGAACTATTATAGGGATGTAGACCACCAAAATATAGCTAAAGAGATTATTAAAAATAAGAAACAAAAATGGATAATTACTTATGATGATGCGAACTTAATTAGAAAGTTATACGATAACAGTAAAAAACGCCGTTATCCATTGCCATATAGTGCAGGAAAACAGAAACAAGGCAATGAACTAATGATTTTCTCTGATAATCTCAAAATTTTACGTTTACCGAGTGTAAAATGAAGCAAAAACTAAAACAAACTGAAATAGGATTGATTCCTAAAGAATGGGATGTTATCAAGTTAGGAGAAGTTTCAGACACTTATGCTGGAGGTACTCCTTTAAGATCAAATAAAGAGTATTATGGAGGCAATATTCGATGGGTTAAATCTGGTGAAGTGAATTTGGGGGAAATATTTGATACGGAAGAGAAAATAACTGAGTCTGGACTAAAAAATAGCAGTGCAAAACAGATCCCAGAAAATACGGTATTAGTTGCAATGTATGGAGCAACTGCTGGTAAAGTCGGCATCCTCAGAGTAAAAGGAACTGCAAATCAAGCTGTTCTCGCTATACCTAACAATAAAGGTAAATTCAATTATAGATTCATGTATTATTTGTTATCGTCAAAAACAAATAAACTCGTAAACTCTACTCAAGGAACAGGACAACCGAATTTAAGCAAATTTCTTGTTGACAATTTAGAGATTCAACTTCCCCCTATCAATGAACAAACCTCAATAGCAGAAGTCCTCTCAACAGTCGACGCCCGTCTTGACATCGTAGAGAGAGAGAGTCAGCGAGTCGAACGGCTCAAGGTGGCCCTCATGAAGGAGCTGTTCGATGGGAAGAAGTGGCCTCTTGTGAGAATGAAAGATGTTTGTATTATCAATCCATCTAAGAAAGAAATATCTCATTTAGATGAAAATTCAGAAGTTTCTTTTCTCCCCATGGCTTCTATTTCGGAAGATGGAATTATTATATCTAAACAAGCAAAGTTGTTGAAGAATGCCAATAAAGGATTTACTTACTTCAGAGAAGGAGATGTTCTCATAGCTAAAATTACACCATGCTTTGAGAATGGAAAAAGAGCATTAGCTAAGGAGCTTAAGCATCAAATAGGATTCGGAACAACAGAATTCCATGTTCTACGATCAGGAGAAAAGGTTCTCCCAGAATGGATATTCTATGTGATTAGTTCTTCAAGATTTAGAAAAAAAGGAGAGCAAAGCATGGTTGGGAGTGCTGGTCAAAAAAGAGTTCCGATAAAGTTTATAGAAGATTATGAAATAGCCCTCCCGCCTCTCTCTGAGCAAAGACGGGTCGCAGATATCCTTTCAACAGTAGACAAAAAACTCTCACTCCAACAATCCAAAAAATCAAAACTTGAAAAAATAAAGAAAAGCCTGATGAATGATCTTTTGACAGGCAAGAAAAGAGTGAAGGTGACATAAATAAATGGTAACTGAAATCTTAATACTTAAGGGGAAATCTGGCAGAGAGTCAGAAAAAGATGTCCTAGACTTAAAGAAAGTTCATGAGTTAAGGGGCAGAATTATCCATTGTATGTCGATTATAGAGCTCATCATGAAACAATATTGTGGTGAAACAAAAAGCAGAAAAACATACGGACAAATGAAGGATTTGTTTATACAAAAATTAACAGAAAACAGGCTTAATGACACTAAAAACTTCTATGAGTTCGTTCAAGCGCTAAATCAATTGAACCCTGATAGAAACTCTTGGGCGCACGGTCTTCTGTTCTACAAAAAAAGAACGCAGAAAAATAAACCAAATAATAGCATTCTTATGAATAATAAAGAAACCTCTGTGGCACATCCCTATTTTGAAAATCATTGGAATAATCCATTAAATACAGTCATCTCATGGTTAAAAAAGAATAATTTATTCAAAATTAAAGGCTATCAATTACAGGCGGAGGAAACAAAATGACTGATCACAATGCTTTGGTTGTCTTCCAAGACAAGAAAATAAGGAGAGTTTGGCACGAAAATGAGTGGTATTTCTCTGTTGTCGATGTAATCAATGCCTTAGAAACCAGTACAATCCCTAAAAGGTACTGGTCTGATCTGAAAACTAAGCTTTCAGCAGAAGGATTTGAACTGTACGATAAAATCGTACAGTTGGCAGTGTCTGCTGAGCTCCCTGACCATTTTGCTGGCATCAACAAAAAGGTTCAATCTGAAACCGTTACAAATCGTCACGGTTTGAAAATGCTTGTGCAGATAAATGGCCTATGTAAGTGTTTACATAATGTTATGGGGGCACTTACATGAAAAAAGAAATCATATCCATATTGAGGAAGTCTTTTGAAGATTATGCCTATGAAAAAGAAGGTATTGAGTTCTGGCTTGCAAGGGATTTACAAGGTTTACTAGGTTATTCTAAATGGGAGAACTTTGTTAAGGTTATCCAAAGAGCAAAAGAAGCCTGTAAAAACTCAGGATATTCGGTAGCAGACCATTTTCCCGAGGTCGGGAAAAAGGTCGATTTAGGATCTGGAGCAGAGCGGGAAATTGAGGATTTCATGCTTACCAGATATGCTTGCTACCTTATCGCACAGAATGGAGACCCAAGAAAAGAGGAAATCGCATTTGCCCAAAGCTATTTTGCTGTCCAGACACGAAAGCAAGAACTAATAGAAGAACGCATAGCCCTAATAGAAAGATTGGAAGCTCGCAAAAAGTTAACAGCATCCGAAACTGAGTTATCTAAACTTATTTATGAGCGAGGTGTTGATGATGACGGATTTGCCAGAATAAGAAGTAAGGGAGATGCAGCCCTATTCGGTGGTAAAACAACCCTGCAAATGAAAACTAAACTGAGCATCCCAAAAAACAGGGCGATGGCAGACTTCCTACCAACAATAACTATAACAGCTAAGAATCTTGCCACTGAAATAACTAATTTTAATGTAAAAAGAGATGACTTGCAAGGGGAAAGCAATATCACAAATGAGCATATAAGAAATAATACAGATGTACGAAATCTCCTTGTGCAAAGAGGAATAAAACCAGAAGAGCTTCCTGCAGAAGAAGACCTCAAGAAACTTGAAAGAAAGGTAAAAAAGGATGAGAAAACGCTTGCAGATAAACCCAAAAGGAAACTGGAATGAAGTGTACGAAAAGATCGCACGATTAAAAGGAAAATGAACCAAACGCTCAAAAAACTCGGAAAAGAAGAATTGTATTCACTTCTGCTTGAGCTATCCAGCCTAAACAAAGAAAACGCAGACTTTTTGAGGCTTAAACTTGAGAAAAACCCAGAAGATGCAATCGCGTATTATAAGAAAAAATTAAGAAATATCCTTTGGAACGAAAGAATAAATCTTCGTGAGGCAAGAAAAGTCATTTCTGATTTTAAGAGAATATCAAAACAGCCAGAGCACCTTTTGGAGTTGATGACATTCTATGTTGAGATTGGAGTTAAAATTGGAGAAAAATACGGCGACATGTATGAATCGTTTTATTCAAGTATGGAATCCATGTTTGAACAGATTGTTAAAATCCTGAATGATAATGAGAAATTGATACCTGAGTTTAAATCAAGACTTGACTCCATTATTGAGCGAAGTTGTGAAGGGTGGGGTCATAAGGACACTTTGGAAGATATATATGAGGAACTGAGAACCGGAGGAAAACAATGAAACCACTCATTTTATCCTTCGCTCCATCTGCAAAATGGAGAAACCCCCTGCAAGCTCTGAACCTTAAAGGAGAAGCATGGCAGAAAATGAGATTAAAATTCCTTAATAGAGATAACTACACTTGCGCTTACTGTGAATTTCGCTTAGAAAAATACCAAATTGTCGATCACATTGATGGCGACCCAGAGAATAACAGCGATGAGAACTTTCAAGTAATTTGCCAAATGTGCAATCTGATAAAACACTCAGGTATGGGCTGTGAGATAACTGGAGTGGTTGATCTATACAAACATTCAAAATATAATCAAAACGATATTATGAAGATAGCGAGAGAACTGAGAGATGGTGGTTCATCAGATAAAGAGATAATAGAACATTTAGGATTAAAAGACAAAGCGAATTTCAAAATGGACAGGGATTATCTAGAACATGTATTCGGTTTTGTAACATCAAGGAAAAGCAAAGAACATGGTGATATGTACAATCACTGGCTAGAATATCATAAAAAACAAAGGATGATAAAAAATGCCTCGCTTTAACAAAAAATCAGTTGTGGAAGACTATATTACTGAACAACTTCAAAGTAAAGGATGGACTTTCATCCCAGGAAATGCATTAGACAGAGACAATTTTGAAGAACCACTTTTAATTAGGAATTTAATCAGGCAAGTAAAAGCTATCAATCCTATTGATCTGAGCGACGAGGATATTAAAAATTTACTCAATGAACTCAGGTTTAAGCCAAGCACTCAGGAGGGTATAAAACAGATACTTCTTTACTTAAAAGAAGGCATCTCCATCAAGATTGAAAAGGATAAAACGCTCAAGAGAATCAGGCTTTTTGATTATGACAATGTCCAAAATAACGAGTTTATTGTCACAAGACAGGCCGTTTACACGAGAGGCAACAAGCAAATACGAACGGATATCTTTCTGTATGTTAATGGCATTCCGTTAGTAGATATTGAGTGCAAGAATCCAGCGAGTTTCTCAGAAAACTGGTATGACGCATTCAAACAAATCAAAAGTTACGAACAAGATATTCCTGAGCTCTACAAATATGTACAGATAGGTGTTGCTGCAGAACAAATAGCCAAGTATTTCCCAATTGTTTCCTGGAATGAAAACGTGAAGATAGATGAATGGAAATCAGAAAAACTTGACTCCATAGACTCAGTTATTCAGTTGTTTATTCCAGAAACACTGCTTGATGTCATCAATAACTTTGTTTATGTCAGGGTTCAGTTTGGAGAAGCCACAAAGGTTCTTCCCAGATACATGCAATATCGGGCAGTAGGCAAAGTCGTTCAGAGAGTCATCAATAATATTGAAGGCAAAGAAGAAAAAAATAAAGGTCTGGTCTGGCACTGGCAAGGTTCTGGAAAGACTTTAGAAATGATTTTTGCAGCAAACAAGCTATACCGCTCTGAGGCAATGGCTAACCCAACAATATTCCTCATTATCGATAGGCAGGATTTAGAGGAACAGCTTTATGATGAGTTTAATGCTCTGGATATGACTCTTCCAGAACTTATTGGTTCGGTTAGCGGCATGAGGAAAGTTCTTCAGCACGATCAAGGGAGAGGTAAGAGAGGTATTTTCATCACGCTCATTCACAAATTTCGAGCTGAAGAACTTCATGTGCTTCAAAAAGAGCTTGAGAAAATCTCAACAGATAAAGAAACAATTCTTACGAGGAAGAATGTTGTCGCATTCGTAGATGAAGGCCACAGGACACAATATGGCACGTTAGCAGCTCAAATGAGGGCCATACTCAAGAACACATTCTTTTTTGCATTTACAGGCACACCCATTTCAAAGCCTAAGAAAGGTGTTGACACATATGATGTGTTCAGTTATCCTCCAGAAGAGAAGTACCTTGACAAGTATTTCATTACAGACTCCATTAACGATGGATTTACTGTAAAAATAGCATATCAACCGCGACTTGAAAGAGAAGTTCATTTGAATAAAGAGATGCTTGATACATTTTTGGAAGTTGAGTATGAAGAAATTCCAGAAGACGCAAGAGAAGTTGTTAAAGAGGATGTTAAGAAGAAAATTAGCTTGCTAAAGGCGTATCTTGAGAATCCTCAAAGAATTGCAAAAGTAGCAAAGGATATCGCTGAGCATTTCAAAGAAAATGTTGATGGTAAATTCAAGGCAATGGTTGTTGCGGTAAACAGGGAATCTTGTGTTCTGTACAAAAAAGAGCTTGACAAGTATCTTCCTGAAGAATATTCTGATATTGTGTTTAGTTATGGCGCACGGGATGAGCCCGACAGGATTGCTATGTATGTCAAAGAAGAAACTGCTCAATATGGCAAGGAGTATGAAGATATTCGAAAAGATGTTATTGAAAAATTCAAGGAAGAAGACTCGCCAAAGATTATTATTGTGACTGATATGCTCTTGACTGGTTTTGACGCTCCAGTACTTCAAACAATGTACTTAGACAAACCATTGAAAGAGCACAAGCTGTTGCAAGCAATAGCCAGAACAAACAGACCATATAAAGATGTCAAAGAAGCAGGATTGATTCTGGACTATATCGGAATTTTAAAAGAATTCAGGAGAGCGTTTGAAATTTATAGCAAAGAAGAGATAAACGGTGCACTCTTTAGCATTGAGGAAATCAGGAAGGACTTTGTAAAATTGATGAACCAAATCTTAGACATCTTCAAAGAGGTTCCAAAAAGCCAATATGATCGTAAAACTCTGCTAAAAGCTATGGAGATACTCACTTCAAATGAAGAAAAAAGCAGGGCATTCATAGAAGACTACAAGCACATGACAAAAATATTTGAGTTGCTTGGTCCTGACACAATAAAAGCAGAACTCTTCTCAGAATATCAGTGGATAAGCGCAATTTATACCTACTATACGCGACTTGTTCTGAGAAGTCAACCAAAAGACAATAGATACTTAGAACAATATTTCAAGAAAACCATAAAGTACATTCACAAAACAACTGAGCTTGAAGAAATCCAGAAGTCTCTTCCCATAATTGAATTTGATGAAGACTATTTCAGAAAACTTGAGCAGCATGTAAAGAACAAAGAAGAAAAAGCAGCAAACATAGTCTTTACTTTAAACCGATTCGTTCTCGTTGACAAATTTAAAAACCCCGTCTCGGAAAGTCTTAGCGAGAAAGTTCAGAGGCTTCTTTATTTGTGGAAAGAAAAAACAAAAGACTATGAGAAAATATACCAAGAAGGAGTTAAAGTAATCAAAGAATTCATGCAACTCTCGCAAAGGCAAAAAGAGCTAAAATTAAGTAAATTGGATTATTCGTTGCTACTTGTTCTTGAAGATAAGTTTGGGGAGGATGTAGAATTAATTGAGGATATAAGAGAACTGTCAATTTCATTGAATGAATTACTCTTTGCGGGATGGATATCTCAGCCAACAGCACAAAAAGAAGTCGAAAAGACGGTAAGGATATTCATAAGGCGATATCTTAAACGTCACAGTTTAAGGATTGACGACCTTAATGTTTTATTCGATAAACTCATGGATAGGGTGAAAGCCTATGCAAAAGAAGATTAAAATCTACGACCTGGATGTTGAATATGCAGTGAACTATCGACCAGTTCATTATCCTCGTTTAGAGTTTAAAACAGGCAATCTCATGCTCATTCTTCCAAAAAACTATGAATCAGAAAAGAAAATTATTGAAACTCATAAAGAATGGATTTACAAGAAACACAAAGAGATACTTAATTCTCTCAAAGCAAGCAAAAATAAAAAGTTAAACATCAATAGAACTCAAGAAGAGTTCAAAGCGCTTGTTCATTCCATAATTGAGGAAAATCTTCACATCTTGCATTTAAAAGTAAACAAAGTCTATTTCAAGGAAATGAAATCTAAATGGGCAAGCTGTAGTTCTAGCAAAAATTTGATGGTTAATAGTTTGTTAAGATACTTGCCTGTGCATTTGATTGATTATGTGGTTTATCATGAAATTGCTCATCTAAAAGAAAGAAAGCACAATGAACTATTCTGGAAGATTATCAAAGAAAAGTACAAAGATCATCAAAATATGGAAAAAGAGTTGTTTTTATATTGGTTCTTGGTTCAGGAACGACTGAATAAATAGGTTTCTCCTTTAAAAAGGACTAAAACAGCCGATTCTTAACAGCCGACGGTTAACATCTACCGGTTGAACAATACGTAATCGTCACAACTTTTAAATAGCGTATCGTCGGGGAATAGAGGCATGCCACGACGGAGAGTCGCTCTTGCAGGAGCTAAAGGGATCAAGGCGATGGTGCCACAGGAACTAGTAGGCTTGATACTTGCAGCCATAGCGCTAGTCACAGCAAGCACAGTGATCTACAACTTTGGGCCGTTTTTGTTCGGCGGGGGGACTGAACAGACAGCCACAGACAGCTTCAACTCGCTAGGAGCTGAACTCGCCCGGCTGGCGGCGAAGAGCGAGCCATATGCGACTGTCGAGAAATTCCCATACACCATGAGCGACGGGAAATACTACCTAATCGGATTTGACACAGGAGGGCAGGGAATCAAGACAAAAGGCGCAGGATGCCTAGGTGCGCGAAAGAAACCGGTTGAGTGCGCAAGCAAGGCCTGCATATGCATATACGACTCATCGATGAACCCAACACCTGGAGAGTCTGCAGAAGAACAAGCAAAAGGCCTGAAACTTTGCAAGAAGATAGGCGGGGTATCTACGATCAGCTCGATTAAGGAAGCAAGGCAAGGCGGAAGCGACATCAGCGGCAGGACCGAGACAACATATGGCAACAACCTCGGAGCTATCCGGGAGAATATCCATGAAATAAAAGGCCTGGCTGCAGAGCTACAAGCAACCGACTACCTGTTTATGATGCACGGAGACCTCACAAACTGCGGGGAATCACTGCTCTACCAACAGTCAGTATCTTCCCTGTACAAAAACGGGCCGCTATACCTGGAAAGAATCACCATCAACGGAGCTAGCCATATCACTGTCTCCCCAGCATCAGAGGCAAGCAGCAAAAGAATGAAAGAGCTACGGGCACTGCTTGGCATCACCATACCCACTGTCCAGGCAAAGCTTGACAGCGGAGATCTCACCGGAACGATAATCGACTCCAAGACATGGCTTGAGAAAAGAGCAGGGACAAACACGAAACCAATAGAGACTGCCACGATGCTCATCCTTCAATCAAAGGCATTCCAGAAGATGAGTGAGATAGGATACCGCGATGCAGGCATCTTACTTGAGAAACTAGCAATAACCACCCCTAACCCCGACCAAGCTGACAAGACCGCCGGACTCTACGCAGTCAAATCCTACAAAGCGACAAACGAATACGTCAAACGAAGCGCAGACACAACTGTCTCAATGCAAGACTTGCAGTCTCGCGCCGTGCTAGGCGGACTTGACCTTAGCCAGAAACTCCAGAACTACTTCCCGGAGATCAAAGACAACCTACTGCCATACTTTTTGAAAGAAGCGGAGAGCGTTAAAGGAGCATCACTTCCAGCCGCGTTCCTTCGAGCGAAACAAGCGGCAGAAAAGAACGACCCTGAAGCGATCAAACTCCTCACAGAATTCGCACAAGGCAGCCCGGACAACGACCAAAGTCGCGAAGCAAGATTCATCCTAGCTGGACTGCAAGAGAAGAAAGGGCTGGTCAGGGACGCGCTATCAACATATCAGCAGGCCAAATTGAGGTTCACGCCAGCAGAGCAGACTATGAGCGACGGAAGAAGACTGACTGCAGACGACGAGATCAACAGAATATGCACAGACAAACTCGCAGAAGCAGACATCTTCGACATTTGCAGCCAAGTCAAGCCAGGGACGACCTGTCCGACACCAACACTTGCAGTGCTGCCAAAAGAAGCCTGCACCCAGAACCTGCTCGACGAGAAAAGATGCGTGGCAGACCCGGACGTCGTGTTCGCATTCCAAAAAGCGCAAGAGATCGCCATGAGGTCCGGGAAGACCTTAGAGATAACGAGCGCGTACCGCACGATCGAGCGGCAGCAAGCGCTATTTGACGCGCACAAGAACGGAATGGGACCGCCAGCAGCAGCGCCAAGCTGCGCAGCGCCGCATGTGACCGGACGGGCGCTCGACGTCCGCTTCAGAGGCGAAGACATGGGGCGGGAAGGACTATCAGACATGGGAAACACAAACCGCAAACAACTCGAAGCAGTCATGTGTCAAGCAGGCTTTGTCAGATGGACAGAAGAATACTGGCATTACGAAATCGGAAGCAAGCGCGCGAGCGAGCACAGAGCAGAATACCCGACTGCATGCAGCGCGCCTTGACTCACTCGCTAAAACTCGATTGAAACAGGCTGAAACATGAAGAATCGGAATAAAACATCAATGGCGTCATCGCTACCATCCAGGCTTCTTAAATCCAAGAAAGGAGACGTAGAACTAATGACCTACTACCTCATATGGACCATAGTCCTTGTAGTGATATGGGTCGCCCTCTTGCAGTACGCAGCCAGGATCGCAAGCGATACGCGATTCGACAGGATGAAATCAGCGATAGACCTGTCACTGACCGCCACTGCAGCCACTATACCTGGATCAAGCTACATGATGACACTCCCTTATTCAGCCTTCCGGCAGCGGCTCGAGAACGGACAAGCCATTGCAGCATCAAACGAGAAACCGAAAGAACCTGGAATAGGAGCCGAGACTATAGTGGAAGAGAAAGCGACCTACGCAATCGACACAAGACTGCCATTTACAGCCAAAGAAATCCCAATCAATAGCCCAATATTAATCATCAAAGATGACAACTTCATCACAGTGAGAGACAAACAAGATCCCACAAACCCCGCGCAAGGGCTTGTTTTGCTCAATCGGCTGCGATGCCCATCCAACCCAGACATCTCGTCGCTACAAGTGATAATCGACCCTGGACACGGAGGAGTGGCAGGAGCAGGAGACACAGGGGCGCAAGCAGAGACAACGATCGGGAAAACCATAGAATCCGAGATAACGACAAAGATCGCGCTTTCTGCCGCGGCGAACATGAAAGGATCTGGAAGCACAGCAGCGCTGACAAGACCGGACAACACCGCACTTGAGATGAAGGCACGGCTTGAGCGAGTGAGCCAGAACGCAGCGCTAGTGAGCGTGCACGCGCACAAATCAAAGATCCCCGGACAAGCCAGCATCACAGCATACATCAAAAATGACGAGAAGACACGAACCGAGAGCGAGAAGCTAGCATGCACTCTAATTAGCGCGATACTAGAATACAAGAAAAGCGGCGAAGCAGTCTTCATCGGGGGGAACATAGTATCTATCGACACTACACTAGACAACACACTTGAGGAAGACCAAATGCTTGATAGGCCCGCTGTCGGAGTCAAACTGGAACTAAACGGCATAGACTTGCCAAGCGAGAAGAACCCAATAACCGGACACGAACAAGAGATCGGGAGGCAGATCGCGAACGCGATGACTGGAAAATGAGACCTCCAAAACAGCGGCCGGGCACCATCCTCGATTCGAAAAGAGGTATTTGTATAGCGCCTTCGAAATCCTTGACGGGAACATCGCGGGCGCTGCGCCCCGTATGGGGCAACCCCCGCAACGCGCCAGCGTCTATAGACAAGCGGATTTCGACCTTAGGGCGCTATACAAATACGAAAAGAGGGCTGATCAGCGTGCAGACCACCGCAGTGTTCCTGCGCGTGATACTCATCGCGCTAGCACTAGTAATCCCCCCGGCGCTCGTGGGCGTGTTTTTAGCGGACAGCATCAACACTGTAGAGATACAATCAGACTTGATGGTAACAAAGGCGCTGTTCTCGCCAGAAGGGCTAGGATATTTCGACACTGCGACGCAGGCGGCGCCAACTGGAGTGATAGACTCGCAGAAACTGGCACTCGCTTCAAAAGACCCGAAATACCTAGACGGACGCATCATGTACACTGATTCTCCGATTGGAGCGAAGATAACAATCGGAGACTCGACTGCGTACTACAACAAGGCAGTCTATGACGATTATTCTGCTATAGCAAAGACCCGCCTCAAAGGAAAGGGAGGCGCTGACTTAGTCGAGAGGACGCTCGCAGTGCTTGTACGCGATGGGAACAAGGACCGCATGACGACTGCAAAAACAGAAGTGGTGACGCCAAGATGAGGCAACCACTGCGAACGAACAAGAAAGGACAACTGGCAGACCTTGGAGTAGACACAATATCGATAATCAACCTCCTACTAATCAACCTGACAATGTACGGCATCTACGCGATTAGCGCAGTGGACATAGTCGAGGTCCGCGGAAGAACGACATCTATAATCGATGGAGCAGCCGCCAACCCATACATAGGCACGACATTATCAGTCTACATGAGAACGCCTCTGCCCGACCAGTTCGAGCAGCGAGCAGCCGGCGAAGACGATCGAGTGAAAGATAACGGTGACTTTGCAGCATCGACAAAAGTCAGCGCTGACACCTGGAAGTTCCTATCTGATAATCCAGAAATATGGAAAGGAAGGACATACGGAGAATTCCTATCGCTGCTTGCGACGACACAATATTTAGACAACGCACGACTAGCGCTCACATTTAAAGAAGTCAGCGAAGCAACATTCGCGAGAGCGCCGCCAAACCAGAAAACGTTACTATTCGAATACGACCTTAGCGACCCAGCAAGCAAAGTCGTATCAGTTGACATCGGATCAGAAGGACTGCTTCAGCCTGAAGAAGAAAGAACAGCAAGCGCGCCAGTGCCAATCCTTTGGCAAGGCAAGGCCAAAATCAGCCTCTACATCCCCAAAGAGACGATGGTGACCAAATGACTGCTGGACACCAGATAATTCGGTCGAAGAAAGGGCAGATGTTTAGCATCGGACTCAATCTAGCAGTGATATTCTTCCTAGTCTGGGCCTATGTGGCCCTAGCAGGACGGCAAACAGCAACGACAAAACAAGGCCAGGTGGGAGACAGCGCAGCAGTCCTCATGTCGATGAACAGCATCACAGACCAGGCGCAGCTGTTCTCTGAATCAGCCGCCGCGCTAGCGGCAGAGCAAGCGCTCTTAGAGCTTGCACGACGCGGAGGCATGGGGGAGAAAGACAACTGCGGGATCGTGAATGGATACAGCCTATGGAACACCCCAGACAAGACGCTATCCGAATGCTACCCCGATCCCTTTGCCTCATTTAAGACACACTTTGTCAAATCATTCAACGAGATACTAGCCACATACGCCTCGCCATCAGGAGACTGGATCGACGCACGAAGACAATTCGACATCGGACTCCTAAAACACAATGAAGAAATGATACTCACAGCGACATCAGCACAGCCCCTTGCCATACCTATCAAAAACAAAAAAGGAGAAACCCTGGCCACACCCACAATATACCTTTCTGCGACCACCAAAATCCCTGATGTGGCAGACGAACTATCGACTATCAGGGAAGGCGCAAAGACGATACTTGAGAAGTGCGCAGAGACAAGCACACCCTACGATTGCGCAACAGAGCAGGTCTATATACTAAACACCGCCCCCGGAGCGACAATAAAATGGAAAACCGGACCATGCCCTGGAGATTTAGCGCCACCAGACACAAGGATAGTGCAATTCTGCGCGCAATCAGACCGCAGAATGCTCACACGAAAGACAGGAACAGGATCCACCACATGGGCATATTCTCCCACACTCTACAAATTCGCCCTCACCGTAGTGAAGAAATCACCAGTCAAGATAATAAACTTCCAAGCCAACGGAGTGCCCACAAGCGGAAAGCCCAATGACAAAGGAGGGATGGGACTCCTGACCGGACAGCCGCTATCATACCACGGAAGACTGTCATCGCCAGGACTTGACGGGCTGACCGTGTCGCTGTGCCAGACCGAGACTGCGGGCAACAAGAAGACCTGCTACCAGGTACCTCCCGCTCAATGGGACGTAGAGACATATCCAGCGACACAGCAGCTAACTGTATCAGGCGCGTGGCAACCCACAGTAAACCCCCCATTCACGCTGACACTCACTGCCGAGAGAAAAGAACAAAAAGACATTACAGCCGGAATCGACATCGTGCCGATAACGCCAATTCTCATGACACCCAACCAAGAAAGCCTTAAATAATGGGCAAGATACCATCAACACATGAAAAACGCACTCATCGTATTGGCAGCAATACTTGCGATCTCCCTTCTTTCTTGCACAACAACCGAGACCGCGCCACCCGACTTCTTATCAGACGCAAAGTGCGGAGTAGACACAAAGGACATCGCGTTCACTATCACAAACAACGGAAACAACCCATTCTCCATAGACAAACCCATTGAAGGAATGGACCACCTGGCAATAGAAGTCAACGGCGTGGAAATGACTGGCGTCGCAAGCTATTGCGGAAGACAAACACTCGCGCCAAAAGAAGTCGTCAAGTGCCGAAGGCCAGGAAACAGCCAGACTGATGTCGGCGTGCGCATCAAGACCGGAGCAGAACTACTCTTCTTACAAGCATCCAACTCAGTGCGCGCGACACTAGGAGACACCACACGTGAAGTCCATATCGTGTGCGGAACAGGAAGGTAAACCTCCTTTCCATCAAATCACCAACCTATCGCCCTTAAACTAGAAAACCTAGGTGAATACTTCGAGAACTTCTCAATGACAACCCCCTTTGCCTCGGCAGCCCCTCGAGACCAATAGACCTCCTCCAGGCGGCCTGGCAAGTCGAGACGAGACGGCACGAAATATATCCCTCTCCCACAGCCCTGAGCGCAGGAACTCAGCTCCTTCTCTGATACCCGGACACCCAAAACGATCCCTCCACCCACCCTATCGTACTGGATTGCGTATACTCTCGCAGTGCCCAGCTCAGCTGACACACACACTGTCCTCTCACGGAACCGCTCATGAGGGCCATAACTGCCTTTTATGACGAGCGAAGCGAGCTCCTCGATCGAACGGCCATGATTGATAGCTGAAACATCAACACCCAATAATCGCTTGGCCTCCATCAACTTCATCAACACACTCTCGAAAGGAGAAAGGATAGCTCCGCAAGAAGCGATAGCAAAAGCGATGTTCAGGCTGGTGCCATGATAGACTATAAATCCGCTGTCCATCTTCTTAGTCATGATATATCACACCCCCTGTCTTGGAGACACTTCAGAGAGAGGGGAGATGTCGGTATTGAAACGACTGAAAGCAGCATCAAGCTCATCCTTGTACTTCTTAGCACCTTCAGAATAGTATACACCCCGAAGCTTGCCCTCAAGACCGATGACACCCTGCACCAACAGGACAGTGTCATCACACCCGGACCTGACAGACTCGATGCGGCTATATGGCTTATCCACCTCTACTGCGATTACCATGCCACCCATACCCTCAGCAGCGCAAGCGTGCCTTGCGGCGCAGTCAAGATCCAAAGAGATCGGAACCCCAAACACCAAGAAATTCAACTCGTTCAAATAAGCAGGATCACGCTCAAGACCCGAATACTTGTACAGAGGAAAAAAGTTAGAGGCTACCTCATAAGCCTTCTTCTCCATAGACATACCCGGAAAAGCCTTCTTGAATTCCCCTTCAGAACCAAACCTCTCGCGGAGCTTCCTGTACTGGGCAAAGAACGGAGGCTCAATGCCATGGCTTGCAATCTCCTTCTTCTGACCGACAAGCGCGCCATAATACCCAGTAACAGGATGCTCATCAAGAACCATCAGCTCCCTGAAAGAGAGCCTGCCTCGCCTTGAATCAAACAATCGAGCGTCTCCTATCATGATCCTACTCCTTCATGACCCTTTCAAGTCCGCCAGCTACAATCCCGATGCCACAACCAAGGATGGCTACGACTCCTATGCCTACGGCAGTGGTCTCGGCCTGTTCACTCCTGAACTTAAGCGCGCCAGACTCAACTGCAAGAATGAGGGCAATACCCCCGACGCCTGCAATGAGACCTCTCTTGATCTTGCCGTAACCGCAAGGCTCAGATGAAGCGCCTTGGCGAGAGAGGTAAGGCCGCTGATACGCATTGTTCTTAGTGTAGTACATAATGTTCACCTCACATATGGATTATTTTTATATCTCTGCGAGATCTCCTTACAGATAGTGGAAAGGACAACCGATGTGAAGTACCTCTCTGCAGGGCCGTCGTCGAAAACTGCCACAGCATCAGAGGCTTTAGCGACCGGTTTTCCGGCAGTCTTATATGACGCATCGAGCGCCAAAACAATCTTACCTGCCTTAGGAGAATGTCCTATATAGAACACCAGTCCAGCGTCCTTCAATCGCGACGGCAGACCGACCAAATACCACCCGACCGAAGGCCCTTCAGAGACCCCGGCCAGATACGCAAGCGCGTAAGCAATCCCTGGATATTTCTTCCTTGCCTGATCAATCAAGGCTCTATCTTGAGGTGTGGCGGCCCTGCGGATCTTCCTCTCAAGACCTTTTCCCCTGGAGATCAGGTCGCTAAAGTATATCAAAGGAAACTTCCGGGCCTTAGCCTTGAATCCGGATAATACTTCAGCAGGGACCTGGTAGACCATCGATTCTTTGGTAGACGCGTTGAGCGCATGCGCTGTCTCCCTTCCCCAAGCTTTGAAAGTCTGCACTGCATTGCGCTTGTCTGATAGAACACTGTCGATACTTCCCGTGCTATGGCTTATTCCTTCGACATGACTCGCGGTCTCCATCGGGCGATGTATATGGTCTCTCTTGGAATCAAGAAAATCCGACTCGACAGCGATGACCAGAGCAAGGCCACCAAGGCCTGCGATAAGGCCCCTGGAGATGCGGTTGGCCCCTGGAGGGGAGGATGGCCCCTCATGCGACTGGCTGCTTCTCTGGTCCTCATCACTGATCAAGCCGTTCGACATCATCCACCTCAAAGCGCTATCGTCTTGCCTCTCCAGCTATCGATCTTCTCGATGCTGTGAGCAGTGAACTCGTTGACTAGGTTCTCCTCACCGACCTGGTCGTAGACTGCGGTCCACCACTGCCTTGAAGGCGGAGGGTTGCCAATTACTCCCTTGAAAGAGTTGACGATATAATCGACCTTCTTGTCCTTTGACATGCCACTTGTGTCGACCTTCCAATCCTCCATGAAGTAATCGGCGAAGTCCTGGTTGGTTAGCCATACGACGTGGACACGCTCATGGCGGAACACACCAGCAGACGAGTAGGCATTGATCGGCCAGCCGTCAAACTGCTTGTTCCACTTGAAGTAGTCCCCGTCCTTCTGGACGACCTTGAGCGCGATGAGCTCATCAGCCATTCTCTTCTCATCCTTGTCAAGGCTTTTGTAATCCTTGTTGAGCCAGTCAATGACCTGGTTCTGAGGATAAACAAACCCCTTGATAAGGCCAAGCTTTGTGATGTCCTGCTTCTTTGTCTTTCTGTCGATATCACCAACATACTTCGCGAGATCGAAGACAGCAGCTGATACGAACTTCTTGTTACCATAAAGCTCGATAGACTTCCGCTCATAGCTTATCTGCCAGTGAGGGAATACGGGGGGACTCTCTCCCTTACCATACGGAAAGGCTCCGATCAGGGCTTCGATGTCCAGAGTCTTGGTCTGAGCCGGGACTGATGCCGGGATCTCGTACACTACTTTCTGAGGCGTTTTTGGAAACACATCGGCCGCGACACTTGACGCGACCTGCGTGTCGACTGTAGACTCCAATGTGACTGCTTGAAGCACGACTGCCTCAGGCATAGATATTGAATCGATACTGACTGCCTGCGAAGGCGAAAGGATGGGCGCAACCAACAGGACCGCTATGACAGCAGCGATGGCCGCAAGGCCCCACCAAACCTGCCTGACGTTTTGTTCCATGGTCGTTTCTCCAGTCCGGACCTTTGGATGAATGTATCAGATAGAAGGTCCAGAATACTAATCCTATCAGACGATTGAATATATAAACTTTTCGATTTGTTACCACTAATGAGTGACTATAAAATAAGGGCCGATGGGGACAACCGCCACCTACCTAATAGGCGGTGAATAGTGGGTTTGCCGTATAGACTACTGCGCAGGTTATAGCCCGCCTATGCGCAGTTATCGATATCTGAGGCTACCTATTATTTGTGTCCGCCCCTATCGGATCATGAAATTTTTGCGACGACGCTACCCGCACGGGCCCAGCCGTCGTCGTCGAAGCCGACGGCACCGACGTCGTCGACGTCGTCGTAGTAGTCGACGTCGCCAAGGCCAGAAGGCAGGAACATAACCTGCCGATTCGACAAAACCTTGATCTCCCCAGATGGGATGAGATACTCAATGGCATTCAATCCCTTGCGGTACCTCAGCAATCCCCATGGATTGGCAGCACGCTGGAAAATCGCGCGATTATGAACGTCCTGATCAAAATCAGAAGATCGATCATCATTTGGAACACAAGAACACTCACTTCTCCAACCATTTTTTGCAGAAACAACACGACCCTCATCAACCGCTCGAGCAATAGCTGATGAAACAACAGGATCTTCCCTACTCAACAAACCAGGCATCTTACCTATTAGGTACAGCCAGTCCTTATGCGGAACCTCAGCATAAGCAACAACCGAATCACCACCCTCTTTAAATCCGAAGGAAAAAGTGCTAGTATACATTCTAAGTTTATGATCCTTCAAGTCATTTACTATAGAGAAAAATGCGCACTCCTGCGCACTTGCCAAAACCGCACCGTTCTTCTCACAAAACTCAACAGCCTTACGAGGATCAACATAATCGGAAAGCTCAACGAAACGAACGCCCTTTAAAGAAGATCGAACCTCATCCAGATACGAATCAATCCAGGCATCCTTACCCCCTCTGGAAAACCAAGACCTCAATCTAGCCAAGAACCCATCGTAATTCCTGGCAGGATCCGGCTTAGGCACCGCAGGAAGAGAGACATCACCAATGACTGCCAATTCGCCATCCCGCCCCCGGACCTTCTCGTCGAGCTTAGCGCCACGAGCTGAACAACCCATCACGCCACAACCACCGATGTAATCCCAACAGTCTCCATGGGATGGGGCGCCACAATCCGGACAGACATGAACATCTGACGAGAGCGGATCACCACAACAGAGACAATGGGCGCCATGGCCGCCCTCTTTTTTGACGAGATCAACGAGAGTCATAGAGATACCTATATCATTCCCAGATATATAATCCTTTTGATTTGTTACTACTAATTAATGACTATAATTGGTGTGTTCGCTCTTTATCTATAATACTCTCAATAGATGGTCAACAGGCATGCGTCAGAATATCGGGTTATACTTGCACAGCTCCCTATCAAGGCCAGGCTGGATATCTGACTGAAGCAAGGCGGAGGACTCGCACATGCCCTCCAGAATGCCCCTCCTGAAATGGGGAATAAATCTGAAGCATTCTGGACGCATATCTTTGTCGTGGAGTATGGCCTCGATCGCCATCGACATGTCGCCTATCTTGAACTGAGCAGCATCGCAGAACTTTACCTCGACCGAATCCCCTCTTGGCTTCACTAGGATATTGCCATCGTGAGGTTCTGAAGAATACTTCCCTGTGAGGAAATTGACGATGGAGACCGCCTTGCCTATCTCATAAGCCAGCTTCCGGAAGTAATCCGGGACCGCGCTCTTGAACTGGCTGAATGTCTCTATATCCTTGTGCTCGAGACACTCCATAATGATGAGCTCGCCCAACTCCATGTCGACGGATGAATAATGAGCGTATGGCTGGGGGAAGAATCCCGGGGCTCCCGCATAAAGCGTGTTGAGGATGTTATACTCTGGAAGAAGACGCTTCGACCTATCCCTTGAAGCAGCGGCCGCAAGGATAGATTCGTCGCCAAATCCAACGCGATAGACTCCCTTTGCCACTCCATTCTTGATGAACTCGATCTTAGGGTCCGGATTGTTCACCCTAAGGCGGGAATACTCTTGGATGAGCTGGATATGTCTCTTCGTAGCCTCTTCGGATAAAGGGAGCACCATCCCCTCAATATGTCAACCTTGTTATTAAGACTATCGATTTTAACCACTCTTCAGTGGTCAATATTATACCGATCGATTAGTAAGAGTTGGGTGTCGGGGATCGCATAATTTCCAAATCCAGACCATTATTCCATCCCCTTTATAAATAGGAGGGGATTCTATCCATTCCAGACATCCTTCTAAACAAAGGAAAGTCCCAGAATAGAACAAAACACAACGAGGTGAATCCCCCATGGGATTCCAAGACAGAAGTTTCGGCGGCCCACGCGAAATGAGCAAGGCCACATGTTCAGACTGCGGCAAAGAGTGCGAAGTGCCTTTTAAGCCATCAGGCGATAGGCCAGTGTACTGCCGTGAGTGCTTCCCGAAGCACAAGCCCAAGCGCTTCTAAGGATCATACCTAAGAAACAATTGGAACGATTTGTTTTTTATTATTACCACAGATTCTTCGAATGTGATTCTTATACTTGTTTGGAATATGAAAAAGTAAGCGCTTTTGCCGTCCCTGCCTATTGTGCGCCTATCCGGCAATAACAGAACACGACCCATGCCTAAACTGGGCTTGAATCAGCAATCCTCGATCACAGCATAGCGTAATCATACTGCTCGAATTTATGGATCTTGAGTGTCAGGAAGGAGCTCCAGTCCGCGATTATGTGGTTGAATTTGTGCCTGATCTCTTGCGACACCCGTCCTAGGTCGTCGGTGTCTTTGGCGATGATGATCGCTGTAAGATCGTAATCTCCCATTATAGTGATGACCTCGATGACCCTTGGGTGCTTCACTAGGTAGGCGATCATATCATCGGTCTGCTTGGCATCGTTGTTGTGAAGCTTTATCTTGACGTCAGCGACCAAGGGATATCCCAGGTTCCTTGGGTCGACCCAGGGCTTGATCTCAACGATGATCTTCTCTTTCTCGAGGCGCTCGATGCGGGCTTTCACAGTGTCGATTGCGACGTTGATCTTCTTGGCTATGTTTGTCAGGCTCTCACGGCCGTCTTTTTGAAGCTCCAGCAGGATCTGCCTGTCCTTTGCGTCGAGGTACTCCTTTGCGGGCTTCATTTATTCTAATATCTCGAGTTTTATTATAAATATTTCGAAAATATCGAGTAAATTTGTATAAAGATATAATAAGCTAAGATACCACTAGGTAGTAGTTATAGTTAATCAATAATGAGGTGATTGAGAATGAACCAAACCACAACCATCGAAGCGACAGACGCCGTGACCGGAAAGACATTCCTTGTATCATGCGGGAACGCACGATCTGACCTCATACGAGCTGGAGAGTCGCAAGGAGGAATCTACTAAGTTAGTAATAAACGCGGTGAAATAACATGGCAACAACCGAAACAAAAGAAGCGTTTCAAGAATCTAGCCCTGTAGCCAACGAGGTACTCACCGCCATAAAAGAACGGCGGACGGTACGTTTCTATGATCAAAACAAGGAGATCCCCAAGGACTTGCTATTAAAAGTAATAGAAGCAGGCCATTTTGCACCCAGCGCCAAGAACCTTCAACCATGGCATTTTGTCGTAATCACCAACCCTGCCATGATCGACAAGGTCATGAGCGCAAAGCTGCTAACAAGACCCGAGGGAGACAGCCTCAAGAACTATCGTGGTGAAGACATCGAAGCCTGGATCCCGAAAGCCTTCATCGTAGTGTTCTTTGAAAAAACCAAATCAGTCCTAGCCGATAAACGCTACCACGCTGCCAATAGTGAAGAAATCCCACAAGTCAGCAATTATTCCCTGACAGACATCATGAGCATAGGGTGTTCTTTACAGAACATGAGCCTGGCTGCACACAGCCTCGGCCTTGGAAGCTGCATTTGCGGCGATGTGCTGCTCCCAGGCATCAATCCAGAGATCTATTCGTGGCTTAATGTCGACAGAGAAAAGTACGACCTCATGTGCGGTTTGAAGATCGGCTGGCCGCGAAAAATCAGGGAACCCATCGACGAAAAAGTGAGGTTCGAGTAAAATGTTCATCACTCAATTTTTGAAGGAAATGAGAAAAGATCAATCAAGTCAATTTGCATCTCTTGCCAAGAAGTATGGCGCAATGCCAATAGAAACCCTAATCCAAGAGGCGAGCGATGTCACGGCGGCATATTACCGATACGAAAGCGGGAACATAGGCTTGACTATTCTCCCAGTACCATGCCGTTATCGGCAAAAGACCGGCGGCTGCGGGTTTTGCGACTATTCAGAAACACAAGCGCGTGGCGAAGCCATCATGGAAACTATCCGCACCAAGGCACCTGATGCGTATGCTCAAGCCTTGCGACGCACTGTCACCAACGCGCGAGGAGAACGCGCAAATCCTAACCCTGTCGAACTAATCACGGCACTTGACACTTTTGATGAAGTCACGATGCCAAAGCGCGCAAGACAGGCTGTATACAACAGCAGAATATTAAGCGATGATCCGGTTGTCTATGTCGTTGAAGGACGAGCCCCCGAGATAACTGCCGAAAAATTAAAGGAATTCCGCACCTATTTCAGAAAAGCCCAGGGAACCATCGAGTTTGGCGTTGAAGTTGGAGATGAATGGATACGAAATCACTGGCTGAACAAAGGCGTCACCAACCATCACATAGAGCGGGCCATCAAACTGCTGCGCGAAAACGGCCTTCGATCCGACCCTGACGTCATCATAGGCATGCCCGGCCTTACAGAAACCCAATCAAAGCAATTGTTCTCTTCGACAATCGAATGGCTTGATTCATTAAAGCCAGATCATTATACTATCCTACCTTTGAACAGGAAGAAACACACCATCCAAGGATTCATTTACGAGCACCTTAGAGATTCAGAAGAGCTCACAAGAAGGGGTCTAGCCCATGGCGAACACACAGGCGTCGCCTGGCTATACACCACTGCGGAGCTGATCCTCTCTCTTCCCGAGCGTATCACGAACAACGTGAACATCGCCCAGATTTGTCAGGACACCAACTCAAACCGCAACAATGTCCCAGCTTACAACGCCGATTCGGAGTGTAGCTGCAATCAGGCACTTCGCGACGGTCTGACCACGACAAAAAACGGAGTCAACCGAGAAAAATTGTAACTATAAAGTCGATCTAGCTTCTTGAATATATATTTTCTCGGACAGAAA
>JBBSWF010000062.1:0-3398 GCA_038046365.1 Nanobdellota archaeon | reverse complement strand
GAACTAGACAAACTCAAAGAATCAACCACCAAGTGAGTTTCCACGCAAAGCCTGGAAAAGAGACCAGACCTAACAAGATCAATTATTCATTCAGAAAACGTCCAGCGACTTCTTAGAAGGCTCAATCGGATCCACGAACTGGCGCATCCAGGCCTCGAGAGTGAGCAAAGTCCAGACCTGGCGTCCATAATATAACGGAGAAGCATCATACTTCTCCATCATCCTCTCCACAGTGGCTGACTGAAACAATCCCCTCTTTGCGATGGACTGCGGAGAGAGAGCATCCTGGACAACGGCCTTCATATCTCCCTGCATCCATCTATGCATCGGCACGAAGAAGCGCTGCTTCTTGCGCTTAATGACATGGGAAGGAAGCTTGCCTGCCATAGACCTTCTCAAGAGATATTTCCCAGTGAGGCCCCTTACCTTGTAAGACTCAGGGACACGGGCCATGAACTCAACCAAATCCTTGTCGAGGAAAGGCACCCTGGCTTCGAGCGAGCCTGCCATCGTCATCTTGTCCACCTTCATAAGCAAGTGAGTGAGAAAAGTACGCATGTCCGCAGCAAGCATATTGTTGAGAGTGAAAGATCCATCCGGGATAGGGGCATGGATGACGCCTCTGTCCAGGATAGCCAGGTCGGCCCTGAAACAAGGCGTGAAGTGCCTCACGCCAGGCTGGATGGATATATCCTCACCTGTCTTGAAACCATAAAGATCGCGCTTGTCTTGCTCATCAAAGATAGACTGTATCTTGAAATAATCCTCATCATGCTCGCCGAAATTGATGACAAGGTCGAGCCATCTCTTCCTGCCCTCTTCTCCCAACTCCTTAGCGTAGCGGAAGACCGGCTTTAGAGGCCCGAGCGGAGCATTCTGGATAGCGCTTGAGAGGAGCGAACTCCTCGCGATCTTTGGGAACTTCTCATGGAGCAACCTCGTGGCAAGCATCATCTTGTACTGCTCGTAACCGCCAAAGACCTCGTCAGCGCCTTCACCTAAGAGCGTGACTGTGATCCTCTCCTTGGCAGCGCGCGACATCATCATTGTGGGGATGAGCGCAGGATCGGCGATCGGCTCATCCGCGTGCCAGACCGCCTCGCCAAGAAGCTTGGCAGGATTGAAATCGAGAATTATCTCGGTATGGTCTGTCTTGAAATGGTCGGCGACGACTTTAGCAGGATTGAGTTCATCCTCAAAGCCCGGCAGGTTGTATCCGACAGTGAATGTCTTGACAGGCTCTGACACCTGCCTGCTCATCAAGGCGCAAATAGACGCTGAATCAATGCCGCCGGAGAGCAAGAGACCGAGAGGCACATCGCTCATCAAGCGCTTTCTCACTGCGCCCTCAAGAAGATCGGCGACCCTTGCAGAATAGAACGATTCTCCCCGATCAACCTCAGGAGAGAAATGGAGATCCCAATACTTGCTGATCGAAATCGTGCCATCTTCCCAAACCAGATAATGGGCCGCAGGAACTTTCCTGATCCCCTCAAAGAGAGTATTCGGCTCTGGCACATAACGGAAACTGAGATAATCATGGAGAGCCTGCCTGTCGATGGATCTCTTGATGCCAGGGACCTGCATAAGCGATTTCATCTCAGAACCGAAATAGAGCACACCGTTCATCGTTGCGTAATAGATAGGCTTCTTGCCGAAACGGTCCCTCCCAAGGATCAGGCGCCTGGCTTTTGCGTCCCACAAAGCAATCGCGAACATTCCATCGAGCTTATCGAAGAGCATATGCGGGCCGAACTCCTCATACAGGTGGATTATGACTTCTGTGTCTGTGTTAGAATAGAACTTATGGCCTCTAGTCTCAAGCATAAATCTCAGGGGCTTATAATTCCAGATCTCGCCATTGAAGACTATCTGGACAGTGCCATCCTCATTATGCATCGGGTTGCGGCCATTCTCAGACAGATCGATGATGGAAAGGCGGCGATGACCGAGACAGCAGTCCTTATCAGTATAGAATCCATCCTGATCAGGGCCCCTATGGGCGATGACATCGGCCATAGCCTTGACCAACGCCTTGTCCTCCAACCCCGCGAAACCAGTGATGCCGCACATCGTCGATAACCTCCAAACGCGGACATGATGACCTCTTTTAAAGATTGCCATGCCGGAACAGTTAAAAAGGAGAATTCTAGGTCCATCATCGATGGAGAACAAAACCACCAACAAGACGATCGCTTACGCACTCCGAGGCATCTATCTAGCGATACTAGCAATATGCTTCGCGACTGGAAAACCACAACATCTGTTAGCATTCTCCGGACCTTTCATCGTGACAATCCCCATTCTATTCCTCGCAAAAGAAGACGATGGATATTACAGCGTGGACGCGTCATTCATCTCGCTATTTACCATAGCGATGCTGATGTCCTACTTCGAACTCTGGCCTGCTGCAGCAAGCCCGACATCAATCGATAAACTATTCCACATCGCAGCAGGAGCATGCCTTGCTAACTTCGCACGCGTATTCCTCAAGAAAAAAGTCAATGACAAATGGACATATTACGCCTTGATAATCGCGGTCACGCTCGCAGTCGGAGGAGCATGGGAAGTCTATGAGTGGACAGGCTCCAAGCTTCCAGCCGCCTACATGACCCCATCAACAGGATACGATGACACCATGATGGACATCATCGCTGACATTATCGGAGCCCTGATAGTTGCGGGATATGCATGGTTTCGCGCCTGGAAGAAAAAAGAACAGACCTGGGTGGAGATAAAATAATCAGCACCATGCCCACTTTTAGCTCATCATTTGATCGGTTTTAGGGTGACCTTCAATTCTGAGGCGGGAAGCACCCTGCTGAAAAACCGCTCATATAGGTGCGGGAATGCATTGATGAACAAGTCCGGCACAAAAGAGAGCGCGCAGAGCAATCCGCCTGACGTGAAGAACTTGAGGCGCAAGTCGATTATCCTGAAGCGCGCCTTGCTATAATGCTCCAGATTGTCGCCTGGCTGGAAGTACCTAAAAGTGTCATAAGTGAAGAAACGCTTGTGTGTAGGGTCAGCGAAGGCTCCTGGAGACGCAAAATAAGGGACATGGATGATGATCCTTCCATCAGGCTTGGTGATCCTCAAGAGCTCAGCGAGGACAGGCATCAAATCATCAAAATGCTCAAGCACATGCTTGCAGAGCACTTCATCGAACTCGCTATCCTTGAAGGGCCAAGGGCGCTTCGAGACATCATGGATGACGTCCACACCATCGAGAGGAGCGCTGTCTAGGTTCACGTAACCCTCGCGAATATCCCTCCCGCAGCCAAGATTGAGCCTCTTCATCGAGACTATAACTTCGGCTTGTTATAAAAAGGTTGGGCTAGTCACGGCTTTGCGCGGAAACTAGTTGTCGTGGTTGAAGTATGCGGTTCTTCTGCGGT
>JBBSWF010000061.1:0-29455 GCA_038046365.1 Nanobdellota archaeon | reverse complement strand
CAAGAACTCCAACGCATGCTCACCACAAACCTATGCTAAAGAGCTATACAAATACTTTTTATGTATATCACAGTGCCCCCGGCCATCTTGTAATCTTGGATGAATCGCTTGAGTTTTGGTACCATCTTCCGTATTTTCCCAAAATGCACACCCCATCTCTTGATCTCGCACCTCGGATGAGCCCAAGCATTTGTGACATCGATCACCAACAATGCAGTTTTGCTGATCTTGATCTTTTTAGCCATCAGGGACGATTGGATATCTGGATATTTAATTGTGTCCATGGCGGATCCTACTGGCGCTATCTGCTAGCTTCTTCACCATATATACTCCTTCCATCTCATATCCCAACTTCCTGTAATACCCCCTGACCCCTACACCTGATATCACTACCATCTTCCTCATCCCGTTTTCCAAAGCGATCTGTTCAGCAGTCTCCATCAGCCGTCGGCCCAGCCCGTGGTGCTGTCCTCCGCCTTCCTCCCCAGCCCCTCCGATACGGACAGATTTCCCGTAAACATGCAACTCACGGATCAAAGCGCTCCCTGGTGTGATCTCCGGCCGCAGTCCGTACTGGCTCGGGGACCTGAGCCGGCAGAATCCGAACAATGAAGAATCGTTCTCTATCGAGATGAATGTCTCCCTGCCAAACGAAGCCTCATACTCCATCACTCGCACTGTCGGCTCGCTTTGGTCCTTTGTCCTTCCCACTTCCCTGCACCGGATACATTTGCACACTATCCCCCTTGCCTTCATCACCGCCACGACATCCTGTCGCAGGTTGGTCTTGTCCGGTCCTGCTTCGATGCACTTCGGCGGGATGTCTCGCTGCACTCTCATGACTCGGCAGTACGGCTCGACATATCCTTTCGCTTCAGCCATCAATTCAGCTGCCTCGATTGTCGTCAATGGCTTGAACTTCCCATCTTTCCATTCAGCGTAGAGTTTGGAATCTTTCAGCACCATACATGGATATAACTTTAGCATATCCGGCCTGTAATCCGGATTCGAAAATAGCATCTTCAATCCTTCAAGGTCTCGCGTCTTATCAGTCCCTGGCAATCCAGGCATGTAGTGGAAGTTGAGCTTGAATCCGATGTCGCGGAGCAATCGAACGGCTTCTATGTTCTCTCGTGTCGTGTGCCCTCTTTGTATCCTTGACAGCACGTCGTCGTACACGCTCTGTATACCTATTTCTACGCGTGTGCATCCTTGCGCGAGCATCCTGTCCGCGTGTTCTTTCTTTGCCCAGTCCGCGCGTGTCTCTATGGTCAATCCGACGCATTTTATTTTGCTGATAGAATCGTTGATCTTCTGCTCGTCTGCCAGTGTCGATCCAGCTACTCGTTCTTCCTTCAAATCAAGTATCTTTCCCCTCAATCTCTCTCCGCGCTCATCGTCTTTGACGCTTCCTGGCAGCTCGAAGAACTCGCGAACGGCATCGATCCGTAGACTTCCAGCTTCTTCCACAAATTTAGAAGAGAAATCGTTCATCGCTCCGAACGCGTCTCGGATGAATCCATCTTGATACTCGACAGGCATGCTTGTGAATGTCCCTCCCTGGATTATCAGTTCGATCTTGTCGAACTGGTGTCCGCACGCGACGTATTGCTCTATCCTGCTCATCGTCATGAGGTAAGCGTCGAACGCGTTCCGCACACCGCGCCGTGTCGATGGCTCTGTCCCTGTGTAGCTCTGCGGCATCCCTTCTACTGACGGGCACATCAGGCATGCTCCGTGCGGGCACGGCCATGGCTTTGTCATCAGCGCCACGACAGCCACTCCAGACAACGACCGCACCGGTTTGGTCATCAGTATCTTCTTCAGGATAGCCAGATCTTCAGAAGGAGCGTTCATCAATAGCTGGATATCGTTTGGCACGATCTTGGAATGATGCTTCTTGCATATCTTGGTCTTCATCGTGCCGAGTTCATCCTTTGTGGGCTGCTTGCCTTTGATGTGCTCGATTATCTCCTTGAAGACCGGATCCATTTATTGCATGACTTTCTCTATCTATAAAAAGGCGTCCGACTATTCCACTATTATCTGCAATCTGCCCTTATCTATGGGCTCGATTATGACTTCCTGCCCTTTCTTCAGCGATAAGAAATCGGCGAGCGTCTTTGGTATGCGCACATCCAACGCGTTGCCGACTTTTGATATCTTTGTCCGTGCGCGCAGTCCCCATAGCCCCTTCTTGCGGACTTCTTCTTCGATCTTGTCTGCCGCTTCCGGCTCGAACAGGGTCTCGTCGCATTTGTCGCATACGAGCGCGTCGAACAATCCGATCTTTTCTCCAAGGAAATTGTAGGGGACTCTGCGTTTCTCGATCTTTCCCGCCGCGCATGATGTGCATATCATTTTGTTTCCTCCTTCACTTGCCTCTCCATCCTGTCTGTCTTCCGATGTGTACTGTTATGATTTTTATCCGGGCATCTTCCATGGTCTGGTACACGACGGTGAAATGCCTGTAGACCGTCACGAAATGGTCGCCTTCTGCCACCTTTGGCCCTCTCGTGACCGCCTCGGCGATCTCGCTCCTTGAGATGCCATCATCCATCGCTTCGTCGATGGCGTGTTTTGTCATGACTATCTGCTCTTTCGTGACCATCTCAGACCCGATTATATGTTTAAACTGGTAAATACCTGTATATATTTAACCTTTTCGCATCGCGAGCGGCTTCAGTGGCGAACGCGCGAAAATTCCCTCCAAACATATTTAAACTCCAAATCCCGGTTCAGCATTTATGTCCAATAGTTCAGCGTCCGTGGCTGTGTTCATGGCTGTGGCCGCTGTCGCGGTCATCGGCCTTGCTTTCTCTTCGTACTACTCGACTGGCGCTTCAGTCTCGATCTCGCCGGGCCCGGTTTTTG
The DNA here is from genome assembly GCA_038046365.1 of Nanobdellota archaeon. Lineage (GTDB taxonomy): Archaea > Nanobdellota > Nanobdellia > Woesearchaeales > JAGWAF01 > JBBSWF01. The sequence continues at coordinate 26,581 of JBBSWF010000061.1, read as the reverse complement.
AAGAGCAGATGCCTCATGTTATCGGATCATCCAAGACTTTACGGTGCATATCTGACTCATATTGCCCTAAGGATCAATCTTGCGTCGGCAAATATTGCATGGACACTAGAGCTGCGGTGGCTAAAGGCTTGATCCTTGAGCCTTCAGTCACCAAAGAGCCGATACAGAACTATGCCAATTATGAGATTGGTGGCAATCCTTATGTAAGGGAGTCGACTGTATACAATGACGATCCGACCTACTCTTATGAGGACTATTCCCGGTCCAATCGGCTCGGCACGTATGCCAAATAGGGTTTTATATAACGCTGTCTCTGGGTTTTTCTAAAAGCCTCCCCTTCCTAACCTCAGTTTTTTAAGCATTCACCTCCTTGAGTGGGTATGGACATCATAGATACGGTCTTTGACGACCTCAATAAAGAGTTGTTTCCTGGCTTGGATAAAGTGGCCCGCCATGCAGCTATGGCGCTCGCGGTCCAGCTGTCAGAAACTAGGGGCAATCATTCAAGTCCGGGTGTGGTCTTGGAGTCTGACCCTGCTTCTTCAGGCACTTACAAACGTCTTAAGAGGACCGTCCCGTCGGATATATCTGAGGAAGTATTGCTTGCGGCTGGCAGCCGCATCAGGCAGTATGCTGCAGGGAACCTTGCCATCCTTTTGGCCAAGGTTTGCACTGCTTTAGCGGACAAGAATAATGACATCCACGACTCAAGTAAATCGGAGTATGGGGGGATCAGGCAGTTGTACTCATCTTTGAGGCGTCTGGCTCCTGCGTATTATACAGATGAGTCTCTAAAGGATATAGGTCGAAAAGGCAATGGCGTTCTGACTTACCTTATAAATGGTCGGCGCTAGTTCTACTTGCGCTTCTTTCCGCTGTCCTTGTGCTCAAGCAGTGCTCTTTTCGACTCGACAAGTGACTTGAGCCGCCCGTTCTCGGTATGGACCTTCGCCACGACGTCGTTTACCTCTGCGAACTTGTCTGACAGGTCGATTATCTGGTCGACTAGCCGATCTTTTCCTTTCTCGAAATTAGTGCGGACCTCTTTGAGTTCAGAATCGCGCATCCGCAATGCCTGTTTCATCTCTTCGATGTCCTTTTCGAGGCCGGATATGCGTGACTTCTGCGTGTAGATTATCTTCTCGTGCATCGCCGTCTTCGGCCTGAACATGTCTAATAGTCCCATTGTGTTTTTTCCCCTTGCTTGTTTTTTCCGTTCTTGCCTTTTTATTCTTTTTGTTTTCACTCGATCAATTTTTTTTGGATATCTTTCAGTCGGTTCTTTGTTTGTTCAGTTAGCTTTTTCTCCTGTTCCTGTTCTTCGGTTGTTTTCTCAAGTTTCCACCAATGGACCTGAGGTACGACGGCATAGAATCTTTGCCTGCCTCGTGCTTCGATGAGTTCCACCGCTTTGGCTTCTATCAACCTTTTCAGATAATAGCTGGATATGTTTTGGGGTCGTTTGCCGCTCTTTATGGCGAGCTCAGAGGGGGTTATTTTCCCAGCATCAAGGATTATACGTAATACTGCCTTCTCTTCAGCGTTTAATTTGTTGAGGTAGTTCTTATTGACCGCCTCATGGAGGACATCTTTCAGCCGGAGGTTGGTGATTGTGACTGGCAGGTTTCCTTGTGGCAGCTCTCTAAAAGTGAATGATAGGCTATTGAGGATTTCGCGGATATTCCCCTTGAATAGGTTCCATAATATGCGGATGACTCCTTCTTCAAGTACCTTGACATCGCGGCTTTTATCAATCCTTAAGAGTTCAATCCGCTTTTCGATAATCTCTCTAGTCTCTTCATAAGAGAGTGGTCTGACTTCTATTGCTGGGAACTGGAATATTTGTTTGATTCGTGGTTCACTGGAGATCGCGTTATGCGCCAAATCGTCCCCTATGAATATCATGATTGAATCTGGGTTTTGTAGGAATTCCCTGATCTCTTGGAACAGATTTAGGATTTTTTCTTCATCTTTTATCTTATCCAGGTTGTTATAATGTAATATCACTGCCGAGTATCCTGTGGCTCTCAGTTCTTTTGTGAGTGATTTGAATAGGCTGACAAGTATGCTTGTTGTGCTGGTTACCCATTCGCTTCCCTCCCCCTCGAAATCTTCGAGATCCGCGAACGGCTGCAGCATCTCCAGTTTTTTCCTATCTTTTTCTGGCAGTTTTATCCCTTTGTTTTTTATCTCTTCATAGAGTAGGACCAGGGTTTCAACCATCACTCGTTGGGGGTTAGGGTTTATGGGTATTGAGATCTCCCGGATAGGGCTTATGAAATTGGATTTCCTAGCTTCATTTCTGATGAGATTCACAAGCGATGTCTTTCCCACTCCTGGCTCTCCAAAAACGATGAACCTGGTGCCTCCGCCCATCCTTATCAGGCTTGAGATTGCCCTTTTCTCTTCATTTCGACCGACTAAACTCTCGACTGGTATGGGGCTGCCGTCGATCTCTAAAGGTTCTGTGAAAAATGGATTGCTCCTTAACCAATACCTGGTCCAGACTGATTCGTATTCTCCCATATAATATAGGAAGTCTGTTTTAAGATATAAGCTTTCCTATTATAATATCAAAACCTATAATAATACTCTTAAGTTTAAATAGTGTTATAGTCCAATTATAATACAAATCAATGTTATAATACTCATATAACACTCCATCGGAAAACAAGGTTCTGTAAACTATATCCCTTCTCATGGGCTTTTTAGTCTCCAATTCACGCTTTCCCCCTCTCCCACATGAAGTAGAAATATTGCCTGTAACTCTCCGCGACTGATCTGCTATTCACTAATATCGCCATCGGCGTCTCTTCAGCCACGCCGATGAGGGTCATATCCTTGTATGTGGACATCCAGGAGGGTGTTACGGTGCCCGCTGGCATGAATCTTACTTGCACTGGCTTGTATGCCTTCTTTAGCTTTCCAAAGATCCTGTTGTTCTCGTTGAAGAGCAGCTTCGCGGGTATCTTCAGTTTGGATCGCCGCTCGTGGAAGTCGTTGAAGAAAGCGTCGAGTTTCTTGTGCAGGGCTCGCGACGCGCCTACCATCAGGTACTCTCCTCCGGATCCAGGTCTCATCTCGGTGAAGTATTTCTCTTGCGCCGCTCTTATCCCCTGCCATCCTTCATAGACCCTAGCCCCTGTCTCTGCCAGTGCTGGACTCGCCATCGCTTGCAGCTTCTCGGCGACGGCTCTTGCCAGTGCTTCTTTTCCTTTCAGCATCTCGACTATCCGCTGTGGGGGCTCTGCTGCGAAGATCTTGCGCTTATTCTTGAATGAATGGCTCACCAGCCCTTTCTGGGCCAGTTTATCTAGGGTATCGTACAAGATAACTCGGTATAGCCCCGACTTCTTGATCACCGGTCCAGTCGTGCTGGGTCCGGTCTCTGTGAGTGCCAGAAACACGGCGGCTTCATTCCTGGTCAAGCCGATCTCGATGAGTTCATCTTTTAGCATAGGCAATCTATTTTTCAGGCCTATATTAAGATTACTATTATTATAAATTATTTTATAACAAATCTTCAAATCATTTCAGGCATTCTATCCCTAGATGAAAATCGAACATCAAGTCCATGCGATTGTGTTGTCACTGTTGCTTCTGTCTGGTTGTTCAGCCAGCCAGTCGGGAAGTGTCACTGGCAAGTCCATTGATTCAGTCAGTCCAGCTCGCATCGGCGCTCTGTTCCCGCTTACTGGCGGCTTGTCTTCTTACGGTGAGGCCGCGATGGAGTCTGCCCAACTCGCCGCTGACGAGATAAACGCCGAGGGCGGCATCCATGGCCGCCCTCTAGAGATAGACTTCCAGGATCACCAATGCGATCCAAAGACCGCTCTTTCCCTCTTTGAGTCCCTCTCATCAGCAAAGAATATCAGCATCTTCACGTCCGCGGCTTGCAGCGGCACGGTCCTGGCGATCGCCCCTGTCCTGGATGCCAGAGGCGCTCTGCTCCTTGGCACCATAGTGACGACTCCTAAGATAACCAATCTCTCTCCATATGTGTTCAGGAATTGGGCTTCGGATGCAAGAGAGTCGGAGCTTTTCGCTCGCGAGATCAAGGGGCGTGGTTACCGGCGTATAGGTATAATCAATGAAGAGACTGATTATGCCCAGGGCCTCAGGATATGGCTCGAGAAAAACCTCCAAGGCTTTGGCGTCGAGGTCTTTGCTGAGTCTTTCGCTTCTGGATCTACAGACGTCAGGAGTCAGTTAGCCAAACTCAAGGAAGCTCAGCCTGAAATGATCTTCATCAGCCCGCAGACAGTTACAAGCGGCGATGTGGTCCTCAAGCAGCTTCAGGAGATCGGCTTCTCAGGCGCGTTGTTTGTCAATGACAACATACTCAAGTCCGTAGATCTTAGATCCAGGTATTCTTCCTTGTTGGAAGGTGCAATAAGCGCGGATTATGTGGCTGAGGAGTCAGATTCATTCAGGTCTTTTATGGAGAGATACCAACAGAAGTACGGCCATGATTGTGCCCAGACCAACATCTGTGCAGGAGTCTACGATGCCATCAACCTTCTCGCCGACGCGATCCGCTCTCGCGGAGAAGATGCGGATGGGGTGAGGGTTTTTCTTGGCAGGATAGGCTATGACGGGGTGAGCGGCAGAATCTCATTTGACTCCAATAATGATAGAGCGAATGCTAATTACGCCCTTTTTGTTATTCGTGACGGCATGCCAGTTCGAGTTCTCACTTGACGAATCTTCCATCTGAGAGCTTTTCGAAGCCTCTATCGCCGGTCAGGATACGTTTTTCATTATTCTCCAGTATGTTCATTCACTGCAGTCTTCAGCGCATCGAACCTTTCCTTGCTTAACGACTCTATTCGCACTTGACTTGAGCGATCTTTCGTCTTTGTTATCTCCACCATGCCAAACGTTAGTGTCCCGGTGTCTTTTTCTGTGAAGAAAACGTTTCCAAAATATAGGAAGCTGGCGCTTTTCGTGGTTTCATGCTGGCAGTAGAACCGCGGATCCTTTTTGAAGTCACCTATTAGCGGTTGGTAACTGACATTGACATCTTGCGTTGATTCCATGGATTCAAGCGGGCTGAATGTTTCATTATTCAGGTTTGCTACAAAAGGGGTTCTCATTCTGACTTTTTGCATACAGCAGACAGCCAATGGCTTTCCTGAGCCGCAGATGCATGATTTATCCGGCTCGATCGGCATGACCGACGAGAGAGCAAGGACTTTGCTATCTCCGCTTTTTTTGTCAAAGATATGGTAAGATTGCATCACTATGACTCCTTTGGCCTCATCGATCAGCGCTTTGGTCTGGTCTTTCATGGCCTTGGTCTGTTTGGTTAGGTTTCTTGTAATTTCGGCCACGTCATGGGTGGATGATCCAGTCAGGACTGCCCGAATGTCATCTTCATTGATTTTAGTGAACTGTTTGGACAGGCCGTGTTTGATTTCTTTCTCTCTAAGCATATCAACGATGATTTGTGGCTCTGCTATCGTCGCGCTGTCGTAATCTTTTGAGTCGTACAATCTGCGCATCTCTTTTAGGTAGAATACTGCATTTTCTTCTGCTCCCGGGATTTCATAATATTCATGCCTGTGTCCAAATAGTGTAAATAGGTTGTATGCTGCAGCAATCAATCTTGGTTTGAGTTCAAGCGCGCGTCTATAGTGTTTGATTGCTTCTTCATGCAGGTTCATTTTTCTTGCGATATTTCCTGCCCGCAGATGTAGTTCTCCATTTAGGGGTTGCTTTTTTATTTCGCCAAGCAGGTAGGGATGCGCTTTATCAAATTCCATTCTTCTACCCGCTGCGCCGATGCCGATTTTGTTCCCGTTGTCTATTATTCCGGTGGCGTCTCCAGCGAGCGCGCGCATCTCATGGCGCACGATTCCACGTTTCCCGTCTTGTGTTAGTCTGAGGTTGTGGCTTCTGCAGTGTTTGCACATGATCTCGTTCTCGTATATGTACTGTCCTTTTTTGTAGTTGATGATCCGGATAATGCCGGGGCATATGTTCTGTTTCTTGCCGCACTGCTGGCACTCGAAGTGGAGTTCAAGTGATTCATCGGGTACGTTGGCGGAATTCATAAACGCGTTCTCCATCGCTGGCATTTCTTCTTCAATCAGTTCCAGGACGTCGCGGCCGGCATTTTGCTTGCGCGCTTGTTTCATCGCTTCGTTCCAGACGATCATGTTCGGTCTTCCAATTTTCCGGCTTATTCGGGATTTTAGGATCAGCGCGTGGTACGACTTGGGGTTGTCACGCAGCATTTTATTTACGCATCGCATGGCGTTATCATAGTCTAGCTGGTTTTCATGTTGGATTGCTTGTTTTAGGAGATCGAGCGAGTCGACGTTATGCCCCTTTTTGTTCTCGGTGTCGAATCCAGCCTTCTCGACGAATTGATCAATCTCGCGCTGGAAGGCTTCGGGATCTTCAATCTGTTTGATCGTATCCCGTATCTCGAGCTTCTTTTCTGTGGAAAGGTGGTCCATCGCTGCTAGGCGCTTGAGAAGAGGCAGGACATCTTTTCTTTTCTGAGCGTCAAAGTCATATGTGAAATTGTCGATGTCAAGCCAGTCGTCATACTTATCCGGGTATGAGATGTAGTCATTGAGGACTTGAGTCATGAATGAATATACTTCGTCGTCTTCTATGCCTGTGAGCGCTCCGGTCAGGAAGGATCGGTAATCTTTTTTTTCGAATTGCCGGTTTATCTCGGATAGCAGGGGTGCTATCGCTGGTTTTCCGATGTCGTGGAGGGCGAGCATCGCGTCTTCGCAGCGTTCCCAGCGGTCTCCATATTCATTATTTAGAATAAACTCGATTAGAGGTTGGATGGATTTGGGGTTTTTGATCTCTCTTAAGGTTTGAAGGGCGGCCCAGCAGCTCCATGTCTCCTCATGCTCCAAGAGAGGATGCAGGTAAGGTAAACTTGCCTCTCCGCATTGAGCTAGCGTCTTTATGAGGGGGCCAAGATTAGTGCTGACGGTCGCAAAAGTCTGCTTGTAGTGCTTATCCGTGTCATACTCTTTGAGTTGTCTTACTAGACCTGCAGCTTTTTCAGCAGGGTTTTGATTCGGTTCATTGAGCATGGCATCAAGTTTTTTCTTTTCTGTTGGCTCGGTTGTCATCGCGGTATCCATTGTTTGATTATCAATGTGGTTTGTGATTATATTGGCAGTACCTCATAGGTCCAACAGTTCTCCATATAGTTACGGAATCGGGCAGGATCCATCCTCTTCGCCTTGTCAAGGTATTGTTGGTAATCCGGTTTTCCAATGAAATATGCCAGTTGGGCGGTTGTTACTAGATTATCGAACCGCTCATCCAGATCAAGTGATTTAGTGAGGTGAGTCATGGCTTTTTCCTCATCTTCGTTGAAGAAGTGTAGGCCAAGCAGATAATAGGATTCCCAATGGTCTGGCCACTCGCGCTGGATCGCATGTATAAGGTTGAGCGATTCTTTCCGTTTTCCAATATATTTAAGAGCGCCGGCTTTTATCAGCATAGCGTCGCGGTTTTTCGGATCGGCTCGTAACACCCGATCGCAGAGTTTTATTGTCTTTTTTTCATCTCGAAGGAAGTTATGGTGGTATCTTGCCTCGTTCAATGCGATAAGGATATCTTCTGGACTGTCCAGCGAGGCGCTTCGTTCTTTCTTGAAGATAGCGTCTATTGCTTTTCGGAATAGTTTCATGAGCATGGTTTATTAAAACGGATTATATTCTTTTTGTTTCTTCTCCAATTTTGGAATCTGTCCCACCACAGAAATATCAGCATTGGTAGTTTATAGGTTCGGAGCGGAAGGCCCCGAAGCGGGCCGGAGCGAAGGACCTGCCCCCGCAGGGCTTTATCTGGGTGCGACAAAGAGGTCATATCAAAATCTGCCTAAAATGGGAGAAGAGCCTTCTTTTTGATGATTTCGCAATAACCCTGTGTAGGTCTCACTTGATGTCGAATCTTTCTCTGCTTAATGGTTCCCTTCGAGAACCGGATCGGCAGCTCTGTGATATCGATAACTGCGCAACTTGTGGCCTATAATTATAGCTGCCTACTCCTCAGCCACATTCTCCCATAGATATGTATGATATCGTCTATAGTTCTCTGCGAGCTCCTTGCTCTCTATCACGAACGCGAATGGTTCCTGGCCGTATTGGATGTTCACTACCTTATCACCGTAGATGCCAATCACGGCTGGGTTTCCACTGAATTCTTTCGGAAGGAATCTGATGCGCTCAAGCTCCATTGGCTTATCTATTTCTTTGCGCATCTCATTGATCAATAGGCTTTTCCACTTGATGCTGAGTTTTAATCGTTTTTTATTCCAATGATGGAAGAATACCGGCATCTCTTTCGGCACGAATCTCCCTGCGGCGATCCACCATATATCCCTCGTGGTCAGCATATCTGCCCACACCGCTTTTATCCCTTCTTTGCCGCGGAAGACCTGGGCGTTTATGCTCGGTTTGGTCTCGTTATACAACTCTGTGAGCGCAGGTATCTTGGCCTCGGCTTCATCACGGAGTTTGTCGAGGCTGGTCTTCTTGTCGTCTATGTAGTTCAGTATCGCCGAAGGGTGTGTGGCTTTGAAAGTCCTTTTCTTGTTCTCTGTGATGTACGAGCATAGTCCCCTTTCGATGAGCTTGTTGAGTATGTCGTATACGTTCCTTCGCTCTATGCCGGTCTTCTCGTGAAGTGTGTTCGCGCTGGCTGATCCTGCTTCGAGCATGGCGGAGTATACTGTTATCTCGCCAGGTGACAGCCCGATGTCTCTTAGGAATCCGATGTCCATAAAGTGTATCAGGGTGGTGAGATATATAAGTCTGTGGTATCATCACAACGCCACGCAATTTCATATCCCTTTTCTGGCTCTTCGGCTGGATGGAAAACCGTTCATCTGCGTTGAGGGAGTTTCTGCCATCGATATCGGTCTTGTTCGCCGCTCTGCTGCTCGCTTCTTGCCAAGATCCTGGCATTGAGGGGATGGCAGTCGTTGACAATGCCCAGGTCGAGGATCCGGACTACACGTTCGGTTTCGTCCTTCCGATGACCGGCGCGAGCTCGTTCTACGGGCAGTTCGCGAAAGCCGGCATAGACTTAGCTGTTGAGGATGTCAATAAGGCTGGAGGGATAAATGGAAAGGACCTCACCGCGGTCTATGAAGACACTCGTGGTGACAAGAGCCAGGCAGCCAATGCTGGCATGAAGCTCGCTGATGTCGATCGAGTGGACGCGTTGTTCACTCAGCTGGTCACTGGCGCCGGTGTGATCGCGCCTATCGGAGAGGAATACAGGATCCCTACAATCTATCACGCCTATGTGCTCTCTTTCGCTGTCAACAAGACTTACGTTTTTCAGGAGACTTCCGATGCCAACCTGCTATGCGATGATCTGATGAGACATGCCATCCGGGAGGGTAATGAGCGGGTGGCGATGTTCGGGTCTAATGCGGAGTTCACCCAGGTATGCAGGGTCGCGGCTGAGAAAGTGGCTCCTCTGGCTGCATATGAGACCTACGATGCCGGCGAGAATGATTATCGTGCCCAATTCACCAAGATCGCGGCGAGCAGATCAACCGCTCTTTTTATTCCGGTTTTCACGACAGAATGCGACAACGTGTTCAAACAGATCAGTGAACTTGATCTCGGCCTGGATTTGTATATCCCTTTCTATTCGCTAAGTTGCGGAAGCAATCAGCATGTCGTCAAGAATCGGGATTCGATTGAGGGTGCTTACGGCTCTGACGTGGATGTCGGTGAGGACGGAAAGGGCGCTCTTTTCGATGGGTTCAGGAAGAGGCTTTACGATAGAGCGTTGGACATCAATCTTCGTGGCTCAGCGCTTTGGTATGACTCCGTCGTGATGATGGCCCGCTCATACGAAGGCTGCGACAACGCTCGATGCGCCGCTGATAATCTTCGCTCTATGAATTTCACAGGTGTGAGCGGCGAAGCCACTTACGGCGGTGACCAGTTCGTGGATCGAGATGTGTTGCTTGCTAAGTTCAGGGAAGGGAAATGGGAGCGTGTTGACAATGAGTGAGGTGGACCATGATGACTGACTATTATTCAAGCGCAACCACTAGATCAAGATCCGCTAATCGGGACGAACTCCGTTTTGGGATAAACGTCTTAGCCGGAGTATTTTATGTGTGCGCGTCTGTGGTGTTGGGTTTGGAATTAGGAGACATGATCTTGAATCGGAGTTCGACCGGCACATATAATCCATTTAAGCAGCGAGAGATTCTCGAACGCGTCGAGGAGGATTATCGTCGCAAGTATGATCTGGTCCTTGGCAAGAATGGCTTAGTTGACCGCAACCACGACGGCCGTATAAGTTTCTCCGAGAGAGACGAGGCTTGGGACCGGATGGGGTTGGATTACCGGGTCGAGAAGCCTGCTGTAAGGGATCTTGAGAAGGCGATCTTAAGCTATGGCCGATCGCATGGGCGTAATTGATATTTCATTTCTCGCCAGTTTATCATTTCAGGCGTTCGATACATTTTCCAAATTTTCTCTTGGCTGCATCGTTTCTGTAGATTTCATTGAACACCCGTTCCCCAGCGCCCTTTGTCTGGTCGAGTGTCGCCTCATAATAGACTGCCCAGTTCGGTTCATTCTTCTCGATGAGCGCCTGGATGCTAGGGTATGGTCCATTATAATCTTCGTTCCCAAGATAAAACCAGACTCCGTGGTATTGTACTGCGCATATGTGGTGTCCGTTCTTATTCCCTCTCTCGAAGAATCCAATGATCTTGGAGGGTAGTCCTGCGGCCGAAAGCCAGTCTGCTGCGAGCGCAGCGTAGTCCTCGCAGTCTCCTTCTCCGCTCAAGTACGTATCGATTGGATCCTGCATATAGTCTTTTCCCACAATCCGAAGTGTATTATCGTAGCCCACGAAGATGCCTTCTTGGTCCTTTCGGTAGGTTATTGCGCTAGAATTGAAGTATGCCCATACTTTATCCGGGCGGTCCATCTTCTTTTTGATAGCAGCATACGAATCGATGGTGCGTCCTGGCAAGGGTGTATACGATTCAGAGATCCGGGGCATTCCTGCGTTTAGCGCTGTGGCGACAATCAGGCTCAGACATTTCTTTTTGAGATTCATCTTTTTCCAGCCATCGCATGCGGGTTCTGTCAGATGTGGGATAACTTGGCGCTGGTTAAAAAGTTGGCGTCTTAGCTATAATCGCCGAACTAGTCCGCTCCATATCCCTGTGTAATGTTTGGGAAATCCACGCCCCGGCCGGGATTCGAACCCGGGTCTGAGGCTCTCTCCGAAAATCTCTCCGGAGGCCCCAATCATATCCAAGCTAGACCACCAGGGCAGGTTGTTGTGGTTTTTAGTTGATGTTCTTGTTTTTCTTATTAAGCCTCCGCTTCATGCAAAAGTGTCATATATTTATACTCTTCATAAGAAAGGTACACTCTTATATGGTCCTCGAGCGTCTGGTTAAGGTCAGGAATCTTGAGAGCAAGCCATGGGAGCTGTTCCTTCTTGGCCTTGTGTGGACTGCTTTCGCGGCAGGTATATCTCTATATCTTTTCCCGGCGTATGCCTCTTTGGTTTCTGTCACGTTCACTGTGATGCTCACCCTTCCTTTTGTTTACACTTCCATGGCAAGGGAGGAAGAGATCTATCACGATCCTCATGGCGAGCTGTCTTTGATTCGGGCTCACTCTCACCTCTTTGTCTGTTTCGTCTCGCTTTTCTTAGGGATCCTTGCCGCTTACATCCTGTGGTTTGTCCTTGGTCCGGATGAGCTTGTTGCCGACCTCTTTGCTGCGCAGGCCGCGACTATTGCCAACGTTAACGGCGCAACTGGCAACGTCGTAGGTATCTCGACTTTCTGGATTATCTTCTGGCACAATATGCGTATCTTGCTTGTGAGCACGCTTCTCGCTTTTTTCCTTGGCGCGGGTCCTATATTCATCCTCACTTGGAATGCGTCTGTGATTGCGACCGCTGTCGGCAGCCAGTTCCGCGATGGCATCGATATGCTAGCTGCTGCTCAAGGCACTCTCTCTTGGAGTGATACTCTCTTTACTATGGCTTTCCCTTTCACGAGGTACCTCCTTCATGGCGTGCCTGAGATACTCGCGTACATAATCGGCGGTCTGGCTGGGGGTCTTATCTCGATAGCGGTCATCCGTCACAAGTTCGGCAGTTCTCATTTCCTGCGCACGATGGGTGACGCTTTTACGATGCTCGTTCTGTCTATTCTCATCCTTGCGGTCGCGGGGATCATTGAAGTTCGCGTGTTGGCAGGTTTATGATTCCGGTCTGATTGCTACGCCCAATCCATCGTTGTCCACATTTTTAAACCCCTGGATCATGGTATGGTCAGGTGAACATCATGGGTTTAGACGATTTGCTAAAAGAAATTGAGGCCAAGGACCCCGTTCTTGCTAAGAAACTGGCGTCGGAGATAGACACCAGGCGTCTTGAAGCTATAAGGAATCTGGCTGGCTGTGTGGGGCATGCTTTCAACAACATCCTGGCTGCGGTTATCGGTTACGCTGGCCTTTTGAGTGAATCTCCGCAGTCTGAAGAGGATAAAGATTCAGTCAAAAACATACTTCTCAGCGGCGCTCGGGGGGCTAGGTTGGTCCAGGGGATCATGTCTTACGCTCAAAAGACTTTGAGGAGAGAATCGCGTGTGGATATGCACTGTTTGATCGAAGAGAAAGTCAGATCCATCGCTTACCCTGACGGTCTCTCGATGAAGACGAGGTTATCTGCTGATCGGTCATTTGTCCTTGGGGATCGAGATGAGCTCGGGCGCGCTGTCGAGAGCCTTCTGCAGAACGCTGTCGAAGCGGTCGTCAGCCCGGGGTTGGTTGAGGTCTTGACTAGTTCCTCGATCCGTGACTCGTCAGATGGGCTTCCTCGAGGTGCTTATCTGGCTGTTTCTTTTGCTGATTCTGGTTGTGGCCTGTCTAAAGATGTCATTGATCATCTGTACGAGCCGGGTTTTACGACCAAAGAGCTGGCGACCCATCTGGGTATGGGATTGGCGTCAGCCTACGGTTGTGTCCAGTCTCACAATGGAGCGATAGTATGCTGTTCAGAAGTCGGGAAAGGTTCTACTTTCACTATGTATCTCCCCTTATCGGACGAGATCCGTCGCTCTGCTGCTCCAGATGGTTCTGGTGCTGTCCATTCCAAGAACATCTTAGTGGTGGATGATGAGCCTGCGGTTAGAGATATGATTTGCAGGATGCTCGGCAAGTTAGGATATCGGGCAAGGCCTATAACCGACCTCACTGAGGTCGTCGGGATCTATAAAGGGGCTATTTCCAATGGTTCGCCAATCGATCTGATAGTCGTCGATGTCTCTACGTCGGATCATTGTCGATCCTTAAAAGATATCATCAGCATAGATCCTGGCGCTAGGTTCTTGATATGTTCGGGATATACCGACGGGTTGCAAGATGGCCTATTGACCGGGCCGAATGTTGTCGGAAGGCTGGAGAAGCCCTTTTCGGTCTCTGATCTGGAATCTGTTCTAAGCAGATTGTATTCCAATGATAAACGATAGTCTCATCTTTTCTTGAACACGCCTATCACTTCAAAGTGGGGGGTGTGCGGGAACATGTCGAGCGGTTGCGCGTATTCTAGCTCGAAATTCAGTGATAAGGCCGCCGCATCGTTCACGAACTTGAGTGGATTGCAGGAGGAATAGATCACTGTTTTTATGTTGGCTGAATTGCATAGCGCTGCGAGCACGTCCGCGTGCAACCCTGATCTTGGAGGATCCACTATCACTGTGTCGAACCTGCTGATGAAGTCCCTGCTGATGTTCTTCTCGGCGGGGTTGGTGATAAAAGTGGCGTTGCTTATCTTGTTGAGGTCGGCATTAGCCTTTGCGAAAATTATGGATTCTCCTATGATCTCAACACCTGTCACGTTCTTTGCGGTCTTTGCTGCTGCGAGCGAGAAAAGTCCAACTCCGCAGTAAAGGTCGAGCACATCCTTTGAGTCTGAAGACGCCAACGCTTCTTTTACAGTTCTGACCATCTCCCTCCCGATTGATGGGTTGGGCTGGAAGAAGCATAGTGGGCCGACCCTGTAGGATACCCCTTCGATCGTCTCTGTCACGAACCCCTCGCCGTCGAAGAGCTGCGGTTCGCCGTTTGATACGTCGCTCCATCCTTCGTTCTTTTGCACGAAAAAGGACGTTACGCCAATTGATCTCAATTTGGAATTCAGGCCATCGATCCCTTCAAGCTCCTCCTTCCCTTTCGCGCAGACAATCGACACCATCTTTGATTTTCCGTCAGAGGAATCTCGGCATACCGCATACCGGAGGATTCCAGTGTGTGAATAAGGATCCCATGAGGGTATATTGCTTTTGATTTGCCATTCTTTGATTACTGTCCTGGCCTCATCCTGCCATCCGGCCATGAGGTGGCATCGCTTGATGTCGATACATTTTTTCCATGATCCTCTCTCTCGCAGCCCGAGTCCGGTCTTTCTGTCTGTGCTAGAGAATGATACAAAGTCCATCCGATTTCTGTATCCTGTCGTATTTTGGGAGGGGATTATCCGTTTTACTGTCCGGCGAGCATCGAACCCCGTCGCTTCAAGCGCGGCTTCTATCGCTTCCTGCTTTCGCGATAGCTGCGCTTCATAGGGCACGTCTTGGAAAGAGCATCCGCCGCATCTGTTAAAGTGTTCGCAGAAATGCATGCAACTTGGTTTATTCTCCATACCCGAAATCATCTATGCCTTAATAAAAACTTGAGCCTCCAAGGATTCAGATTATCGATTTGATGATCCTTGCAAATAAGAAGTACGCCAGTATGACTAGCGCCTCATATTTTATCAGGGATCTTTTCTCTCCTTCGGTCTTCATCATGGCAGGTATCAGGCATGCGTCAGCCACGATCAGCACGATGGCCCCGGCAAAGATGGGGTTCACCATCTCCCCGAATGGATCGGAGTAATTGATCAGGTTCTCGGCCGCGAAGCTTTTTGCAGCAGCCTGCATTCCGGTTATCGTGGTCACAAGCCACGCCACAAAGCATGCCGGGAAGAAAGACACGTTTCTTGTGGCAAAGAACATCTGTTCAGGGCTTGAGCACTGGGCAGATAGCATCATCCCTGAGATGAGCGCGAATAGCAATCCTGTAATGATAAGCAGAAGATACCTTGTTATCATCTCGGTCCCAATCATCGTTGTGACGATAATCTGGCTGCCGCTGATAAGCGCGTAACTGACCGCTAATGTGAACACGAGGGCCACATGCCACCAATAATTCTCGGGAGATTTCAGCCCTACCAGCTCTGCCATGTTTTTTCATCGCATCGATTCGCTATTTAATCGTTTCTCATAGTAATCCCGTTCATATTTTTCCATCACAGGGTCTTTGCTCCAACCGAGGGTGTTGCATAAATCGAGAGATGCAACACCCCAGCTCTAACCAAAAAGTATATATTGCCGATCAGGGGAGTTCTCTATACAAATCAATATCCGGAGGAGATTAAAAATGAGATGTCCATCTATTGTTCTGTTTGTACTGGTTGTTTTGTTTTCGGCTACTGCCGCATCAGCATACGTCATGCCGCGCCCTTCGTTCTTTCCGAGCGCTTTTCGCGACGGATTGACTGGGGCTGCCATCTCAGGGTCTGACACGTCAAGTATCCAGGGTCCTGATGTGCGGGAGAGGATCCAATGTGTGTTTTACGGAGCCAATGGTTGGCGATCTTGCAGGTCTGACAAGGTCGGTTGCAAAGGCAAGGAGAATTGCGTTCTCACCTCCACTGGGAAGAAGGGCGAGACAGTCGTTTGGAAAAGCAATTGTGTCGGAGCCCAGACTGTCAAGACAGTAATCGATGGCAAGGACAAGCTAGTCGAGTTCAAGTGCGCATCTGGTCTGTCCAATGGCGTTGACATAGTGACCTGCGTCTTCGATGGCGCTGTCTTCCCGCAAAGATGCCGGGCGGACCGCAACAATGTGTTCTGCGATAATCGCAAGTCTTGCACTACCCGAATCAGCGGTAAGCTAGGTGACAAAGTTACTTGGACAAGCACATGCCCTGGCTCAAGCAAAGTGGTCACTACCTTAAATGGCAGTGAGAAAGAGGTCAGGTTTGACTGCACAAGGAGCGGTGACAAGCCTACTGGGGTGAGTGCGGCGGCTGTTGCGGTTCCGACTGTGTCCACACCAGTTTCAGAAACAGTATGTGTTTCTGGAGAATACCGCTTGACCGGTCTTAAGGACGGACACTATTTCGGCTCTGAGAAGTGCGTCGACGGCATGTTCGTCACGGTGTAAGAATCTTTGATTTTTTTCCTTATTTTTTTTCTTTTTCTTATTGTATTTTCTCCGACCTATCTCTTCTGCCCCAGCCCGCACAGAAAACTATATAAGTAACATATTGATACGTCCTATCTAGGTGATTCTTCTTGGTGAAAGATCTTGAAAGTGTGGATTTGATTAAGACAGGCACTACGACTGTGGCTATCCTCTGCAAGGATGGCGTTGTTGTTGCAGCTGACAAGCGCTCGACGGCAGGAAACCTCGTCGCTAACAAGCGGCAGGTCAAGGTCGTGCAGATCGCCGACAAGATGGTCGTGGCCCAGGCCGGACTCGTCAGCGACGCCCAGCTTCTCTCAAAGCTTATCCGCGCTGAAGTCAAGCTCAAGGATATTCAGACAGGCCGCCCTGCTACAGTCAAGGAGGTCGCTAACCTCTTGGCTGGATTGCTCTACGCGAACATCAGAAGGCCGACCATGATCCCGGGTATTGTAGCGTTTCTCCTTGGAGGCGCTGATGACGAAGGTTTCCATGTTTATAACCTAGGCATAGACGGCTCAGTTACAAAGAAGGATGATTTCGAGTCAGAGGGTTCAGGCAGCGTATTCGCTCTTGGTGTCCTCGAGACTTTATGGAAGAAAGGAATGTCGACCGACGAAGGTGTCAATTTGGCGCTACGCGCGGTCAACGCTGCCTTGCAGCGTGACTCAGCTACTGGGAACGGGATAGACGTGTGGGTCATTTCGCAGGATTGCGCCAAAGAGGTTATGATGAGAGAGATCGACACCGGCTTCAAGGATCTTAAGTGAGTGGTTTCTCCTGTCAGTCGAATCGGTCTTCGCTACCTCCGGCATCTTTCCGGGGATCATCGCCGTCGGGTGTCTCGCGGCTTACGCTCATCGTGTCATCTCCTACGGGATGGCCGTTTAGAGGGAATGCAAGACGACATATGTCCCTTTCGTGAAGGGCCAGCATCTCCGTTTGATCTAATGATAACTATGAGGTCGAGAACTGATGGCTGATATAATAAAAGAAATGTTGAAGATGATGCCTGAGGGCAAGGTCTCTGAGGCGCACTATGAAGCTGCTAATATCGTGTTCTACACAAAGGACAAGGAGTTCTTCTTGGACCACGGCCAGGTCGTGAGGGATGTCGTCTCTGCTTTCAAGAAGCGCATCGAGGTGCGCCCTGACCCGTCTATCACCATTGACCAGGAGGAGGCTGCCAAGATCATCAAGGAGGTTATGCCTGCCGAAGCCGGCGTCGACCAGATCAAGTTCGATCCGCACCGCTCAGAAGTAATAATAGAGGCTGACAAGCCCGGTCTCGCTATCGGCAAGCAGGGTGCTGTGCTTCGCGAGATCCGCGAGAAGACTTTCTGGGTCCCGCTTGTCAAGCGCATGCCTGCGATCCGCTCAGACCTAGTTGAGAACATCAGAGAGGTCGTCTTCCAATCGAGCGAATACCGCAAGAAATTCCTAGACAAAGTCGGCCACCGCATCTATGACGGTTGGATCCGCGACAAGAAGTCTGAGTGGGTACGGCTCACGTTCCTTGGCGCCGGGCGCCAGGTGGGAAGGTCATGCCTGTTCTTGCAGACGCCGGAATCTCGCATACTTCTCGATTGCGGCATCGACGTCACAAGTGATGCGGACGCTTATCCGTACCTTGAGGTGCCAGAGTTCGACATCAACGAGCTTGATGCCGTCATCGTCAGTCACTCGCACATAGACCACTCTGGTTTTGTGCCGTACTTATTCAAGTTTGGTTATAAGGGTCCGGTCTACATGACCTCCCCTACTCTAGATGTATCGACGTTGTTGATGCTTGACACTGTAAAGATAGCAAGAGCAGAAGGCAAGGATCCGATCTATACTCAAGAGGAGATCAAGGAGATGGTCAAGCACACCATTACCCTTCCTTATGAGTGCGTGATGGATATCACTCCTGACGTGCGCATGACGTTCTATGATTCAGGCCACATCCTGGGTTCTGCGATGGTCCATCTCCATATCGGAAATGGCCTGCATAATTTCCTGTATACCGCTGACATGAAGTATGCCAAGACAGGGCTCCTGTCTGCTGCGCACACGCAGTTTCCTCGCGTGGAGACTCTTATGATAGAGTCGACATACGGGGGCAAGGGCAATGTCCTTCCTAATGAGCGTGAGCAGAACATGAACTTGCGCAAGATAATCTTAGACACTATCGGTCGCGGCGGCAAGATTCTTATGCCTACTCTCGGGTCTGGAAGGGCTCAAGAGATCATGGTGATGGTTGAGGATCTTGTCCGCACTAAAGCGATGGAGCCAATCCCCGTCTATGTCGATGGACTTGTCTGGGACGTCACGGCGATCCACACTGCGTATCCGGAGTTTCTCAACTCTGATATCCGTAAGCTGATCTTCCATAAGGACCAGAATCCGTTCCTGTCTCCGATATTCAAGCGTGTCGGGTCTCAAAAGGAGCGCTTGCAGGTAGTCGAGGAAGGTGGTCCTTGTGTCATCATCGCGACAAGCGGTATGCTCGCGGGCGGTCCATCGGTTGAGTATCTCAAGTATCTGGCTATCAATCCGAAGAACTCGATCGTGTTCTCCTGTTATCAGGGAGAAGGCACGCTCGGTCGCAGGATCCAGCAGGGTGAGAAGGAGTTCTCCTTCAAGACCAGTGCGACAAAGACTGAGGTAGTGCAGCTAAATATGGAGGTCCACCGGATAGAGATAACGAACCACTCCGACCGTCGCCAGCTTATGAACTTCCTCGCGCACATTAATCCTAAACCGAAGAAGGTCATCGTCAACCACGGTGAGAACATACGCTGTCTCGACCTCGCTTCATCAGTTCACAAGATATACCGTGTCGAGACTCTCGCTCCGAGGAATCTTGAGACGGTGCGGCTCAGGTGAGCTTTTTTTGAGGTCTTTTCTTCTAGCTCCATCATTTTTATGAATTGGTGGTTATCCCATCGCAATCATGGTCAATAGACTGTACTCTTTCGGTGACGTCATCAAATACGCCAAACGGTATAGCGAATTGATGGAGATGAATCGCTTGATGGAAGATCCGAATGCCGCTTGTGCGCATGATCCAATCCGGGGGATTAAGGATCTGGCCAGCTCAGTTGTGTTCTATGCTTGCAGCTGCTCCATCGGGCCTCACGATTTTTCCGCGAGATTGGTCTAATGGTGCCGTCCACCATGGCCCATCGCTGCATGTCCGAGGTGGCATGCGATCATTGCGATAGCGAATAGCCAGATTGGGCTGAGCTGGTTCATAGCTACCAGTATCAAGACAAAGATCAAGCCGCCCCATATCAGTATGGGCCTCCAGTTTGTTCTATGTTCCATCATGGTTTATTCTCTCCGTGCAGCCTCACAACTTCTTCGCCCTCAAGTGCAGCGAGTTAGTCACCACGCTGACCGATGACAGTGCCATCGCTCCTCCTGCGATTATAGGCGATAACAGCCATCCTGTCCAGGGGTACAAGATTCCCGCGGCGATGGGTATTCCAAGCACGTTGTAGAAGAGCGCCCAGAACATGTTCTGCTTTATCTTGCTCATCGTCAGCTTGCTGAGTTTTATCGCGCGTGGAACGTCCATGAGGTCGTTCTTCATCAGCACGATGTTGCCAGTTTCCATTGCCACGTCAGTTCCTGATCCCATGGCTATCCCTATGTCTGCTTGCGCTAGCGCCGGGGCGTCGTTTATTCCGTCTCCGACCATCGCAACCTTTCCTTTTTTCTGCAGTTCCTTGACATATCTTGCTTTGTCTTCGGGTAGCACTTCAGCGAAGACGTTGATTACTCCTGCTTTGCGCGCGATCGCCTTGGCTGTCCGTTCATTGTCTCCGGTTATCATGTAGACTTCAAGTCCCATCCTTTGGAGCCTGTCGACTGCGGCCTGTGATGATCCTTTTATCGGGTCTGCCACGGCCACCAATCCTCGCAGTTTCTTTTCATCCGCGAGCATCATCACGGTCTTTCCATCTGTTTCTAGCGAGTGTATCCTGTCCAGGTATTCACTCAGAGATATTTTTGCATCCTGCATCAGCTTGGCGTTTCCTAGGTGGTAGGTCTTTGTCCCGATCTTAGCTGTCACTCCGTGTCCAGGGATGGCTTTGAACTTGGACACTTCAGCGAAGCGCACTCGATCTGTCTGAGCTCGCTTCACTATCGCTTCTGCTAGGGGATGCTCGGATTTCTTCTCGATCGACGCGGCAATCGACAGTATCTCCGAAGACAGGCCTGATATTGGCACTACATCCGTGACTTCAGGCTCTCCCTTGGTTATTGTCCCTGTCTTGTCGAAGATGATGCTCTTTAGCTGGTGTGCTGTCTCAAGAGCCTCTCCTCCTTTGATCAATATTCCATTCTGAGCTCCTTTCCCGGTCCCGACCATGATGGCCGTCGGTGTTGCCAACCCCAATGCGCATGGGCAGGCGATGACAAGCACCGCCACAGCAGCTATCAGCGCGAATGAGAACGTTGATCCTGCCAGGAAGTACCATACAAGGAACGTCGCGATGGCTATCAAGACGACTACCGGCACGAAATATGCGGATACTGTATCCGCGAATCTCTGTATGGGTGCTTTGGTGCCCTGTGCTTCTTCGATCAGCTTGATTATCTGTGAGAGTGTGGTGTTGGCACCTACCTTGGTCGCTTTGAATTCAAAAGCCCCTAGCTTATTGATTGTCCCGCTAAAGACCGTGTCTCCTTTGTTCTTCTCGACCGGTATGCTCTCTCCGGTTATCATGCTCTGGTCGACTGAGGAGGCTCCTGATATGACTTGTCCATCGACTGGTATCTTCTCTCCTGGCTTGACGACTATGACGTCTCCAACGACGACAGAATCGACTGGCACTTCCACTTCTTTGCCGTCGCGTATCACTCGAGCGGTCTTTGGAGAGAGTCCCATCAGTTTCTTTATCGCCTCTGAGGTTCGCCCTTTTGCGATGGCTTCAAGGAGCTTGCCCATCATCACAAGAGTGATAAGGATCGCGGATACTTCAAAGTATTGTCCGCCTCCCGCACGGAATATCACTGAGTATACGCTGTAGAGATATGCCGCGCTGGTTCCTATAGCGATCAGCGTGTCCATGTTCGCGGATTTGTTGCGTAGGGCCATCCAGGTGCCCATGTAGAACTGCCAGCCTACGATGAATTGCACCGGTGTGGATAAAATCCAAAGGATGTATTCCTGGTAGGGCACCTCTATCCCGACCCACATGAGTATCATCCCGATAAATACGATGGGTATGGTGAATATCAGGCTGAAGATAAATGAAGATTTTATCTCTCGCAGCTCTTTGGCTTGCATCTCTTTGAACTTTTCAGTATCGAGCTTTCCGCCTGCTGGCAAAGCGTTGTATCCCTTGCCCTTGATCACGGCGATCAATCCGTCTTCGCTGACTTTTGTCTCGTCGTGAGATATGGTCGCGCGCGCCATTGCGTAGTTCACGTTGGCTTCGCTCACTCCCTCGGTCTTTGTCAGCGCTTTTGTCAGGAGTGTCGCGCAGCTAGCGCAGTGCATTCCTATGACTTGCAATTCTGTCTTTTTCATATTCCCGCCTCCGTGATATGGGCCTTGTCAAGTATTGTCCCAGTCTTTTCCATAGTCCCTATGAAGACTACATTCTTGCCGAAGAAGTCTCGCTGGATGTCTCCTGGCTTGTTGTATAGCCCTTCGCTTCGCATCATCTCTGCTTCATCCGATCCTAAGACGACAGGGTAGTATTTATCTCCTGCTATCTCATAGGTCTTGTAGTTGGTCGCATCGCCTTCTTTTAGCGTGACTTTCATCTCAGGATCCTTACCTGGCCTGTATCTGTAGAACATCTTCAGGAGACTGTTGTTGCCTGCCCGAATCGATACTCGTCCTTCTTCTCCTTCCACTAAGTCGAATTGCTTGTCGCTTGTCAGGTATAAGTTGTCGATAGGGCCTCCGGTCTTGGCAATAATGCCTCCTGCAATTGGATTTATTCCCGGGATCCCCTCCACGCGTTCGCCGATCTTGGACATCTTTCTCTTCGCGCGCATGGCCGCCGCTTCGTCGCTTCCGACTACGATAGTGTCGCTCTCAGGTATTGGTAATCCCTCGCTCGCTTCGAATCTCGCGAGCGCGTTGTTCCGCGCTAGCGCGACTATCTTGATGCCGTCTGCAGTGTTCACTGCTTTCAGCCTTATATTGTCATAGACCTGTATCCCTTGGGTTTTCTGGCTCAATATGCTAAACCCGGTGATTGTGTAGCCTCCATCTCCCAGGTAGACCGCTGTCCCGGCGATGAGCAAGATTACTGTCAATATTATTGGCGCTTTTTTGTCAGTGATGAATTCTTTGATAGTTCCCATGGTTTTTCCTCCGTCTGTTCTCTTATTGGTTCATGCCGCAGGTTCCGCCCGCCATCATTCCGCACCCGCATCCTCCCATCTTTTTGGGTGTTGGCTGGTCGTTGAGGGCGGCGCTCGCTGCGCTTCCGGCTGGTGGGGCTTTTCCGTCATCTGTCACGATGAATGTCCCTTGCATCATTCCCATCCAGCAGCTCCATGGCACGACCCCCGTCTCTGTGGGTGTGAATTCGATGACTTGTTCGCCGGGTTTGACTTCGAATCTCAGCCCTAATTTTGGCGATTGTATGCCTCTATTGCAGCCGTTGAGTTCCTTGCCGTTTATGATCCACTTGACCGGCACTCCTTTCTTCAGGTAGAACTTGTCTGGTTGGTATCCGTACCTGTTGATCTCCATTCTTATCTCTTGGCTTCCAGGGTTTCCGGTTGTGGCTACGCCTGTCGCGAGGTTGTTAGTGGCGGACTTGTCAGCTGCTGCCAGGCCGGTCACCGCGTTCTTTGCCGCGGGCTGGTCTATCACTATGAACTTCCCTGGTATCATGCCCATCCAGCAGCTCCATGACACGACCCCTGTCTCGGTCGGGGTGAACTGGATCACTTGCTCACCCGGCTTGATTTCGAAGTTCAGGCCGTACTTTGGCACTTGTATGCCTTTGTTGCAGCCAGTGATCTCCTTGCCATTGATTATCCACCTGACTGGCACGCCTTTTACTAGCGTGAACGTGTCTGGTGTCCACCCGTTCCTGTTGACTTCCATCCTTATCTCCTGGTAGCCGGATTCTGTGATCTTTGCCGCGTTTTGTGTTTGAGCGGCTCCTGCTATGACGCTTTGAAGGGATGTAGGCAAGGCAATCGTGGCTGCCACTGATCCCATGTCGTATCCAGACCCGGTCAGCACAAGGCCGTTGTTTAGCATCACAAGGCCAAGCAGGATCACTATCGCGCCGGAGATCTTCAGAAATTTCTGAGTCATCTTCCCTGATACCAAGCTCGCCACATAGGCGAATCCGAGCATCACTGGCAGTGTTCCAAGCGCGAACACGAACAGCAATTTGGCTCCTTCGATCATGCTTCCTGTCCCGGCAGCCATTATATAGATGGCTTGAAGGGGGCCGCATGCTATCATCAGTCCGTTCAGCAGGCCGATCTTGAACGGGCTGCTTGATTTGGATTGCTGATCGTGTGTGAATTTCGATAGCCCGGCTGGCATTGGTATCCTTATCTTTCTCAAAGAGGGTATTATGTTGAGCATGCGCAGGCCGTATATCACCAAGAAGATCCCGGCGAGCAGTCCTGCTATCCCCCTCATTTTCGGCGTGAAAGCGATAAATGATCCCAACAGTCCGAATGCCGCCCCAATCACGGTGTATGAGATAGTCTTTCCAGCCGCGTATTTGAGGTGCGACAGGCTGGAGGAGACTCCTTTTTGTGCGTCTTTGGCGGTGTATCCTACGACGAATCCTCCGCACATGCTCACGCAGTGGAATCCAGTGAGCAGTCCGACCGCGAACAGCAGCCCATAGCTCATATGCTGGCTTAGCTGTATTGTATCAAATCTGCCTGCTAGGTGGGATAGGTAGAATATCGCGATTATCGCTCCCACTCCTACCATTATCCACAGGATGTTCTTGTCTATTGATACATATCTGTCGGATGTCTGGTTCTTTCCTTCCTTTGCCATGCTGTCCACCACAGCGCAGGTATATCCTTTTTCTTCGATCTTGGATATCACATTTTTTATCTTGATCTTATCAGGGTCATATTCTATTGTCCCTGTGCCTTCAGCGTAATCCGCTGAGGCGCCAATCACTCCGTCAATCCTCATAGCCGTCTTCTTGATTATGGCTTCGCAGCTGTGGCAGGTCATGCCTTCTATATTGATCAGGGCGATTTTGGTCTCTTTTGCTGTTTCGTCGCTACTCTCTTTTGCTGTTTCGTCTTTTGCTAATTCGCCGCCGCTGTCTTCATGACCCGGTTCGTAGTCTTCCATCTCATACCACCTTGTATCCGAGGCCGGTTATCAGTTTCTTTATGGCTGCTTCGTTTGTCTTCTTCTCATCATATTCTATCACCGCTGATCCCAGCGCCACGTTCTTTGATTTGATGCCGTCCATGTCGTTTAGCTCGTCTTCGATGATCGCTTTGCAGCTGTCGCAGTGCATACCGCTGATTTTGAGTTCGATTTTTTTCATTTTGATTCCCTCCATTTGTTTTCCTTTGATTTTTTTTGTCTTTGTTGGCGGCGCTCGGCGTTTTCCGTCGGTTGTCGCATCGGTTCTCCGTCGAATGCCTCTTTTGTATGGTGGAAATGTCGCTTCTACTAATTCCGTTCCATCGGATTTACCGTTCTGGACCGTTTGAAAATGCGGTTTTAGTGGCCTAGACCGTTTATAACCGCTTTTCTGGGATGCTTCCAAGATTGTCCGGAATCAGTGATGTTCGGTCTTCCCGTTGGACTTTTGGTCCTTTCCGCTATCGTTGTCTCCAGGCCCGCCGCAGCATCCGCCTTTCCCGGATATCATGAAGATGTGGGCGCCAATCATCAGCGCTATGAATGCCGGCATGACATATCCCTTGTCAACGTCAAATGTCAGCAGCATGACTGTGATCAGAAGGGGGATGAGGCAGGCCAGCATCATCCATCCCATGTTATGGTTTCTCATTCTTTCATCCTCATCGGCTTGCATGCAGTGCACTTCTTTTCATCATGGTAATGGTTGAGCGCCTCCCGGACTATGCACCAGCAGAAAGCGTCCGAGAGATGGAATGTCTTCTCTCTGCCGTTCTTGTCATATCGGATTATGTCAAGGTCAGCCATGTGTCTTAGCTGGTGCGAGACTGCTGAGAGCGTCAGCGTGTACTTTCCTATCGCTTCGTGTATATCGTTGACTGTCCTTGGCCTCTCCATCAGCGCAGCGATGATCTTCAGTCGTGTCTCGTCCGCCAGTGTCGAGAAGAAATCGATCATGCGTCTGTTTGTGTGTATTTGGGTCTTGGGCATAATAGTTGATAAGTTGTTCAAGTATTTAAAGATGGGGGTATTGCGACGTGTTTAGTCCGCCTCGAAAATCAGGGCAGAACCATTCTGGTCGAACTTCTTCGCCGATCGGTTTGTTATAGCAAATCGCATTGATTATTGAACTATAGATACTGCGATCCGCTATTAGTCTTTTAATCTGATGATTCTGACAAGCCCGCTTGTTCAGTCCAAGAATTCATTTCTTTTGGAACACCAGAAAGCTATCGCTTTTGTCCTTTCCGACTGTTAAAAAACCGGCTTCATCCATCAGTCTTGCCGTTTCTTTCTCGTTGAACCTTGCATATTCGCAATGCTGTTCTGCGACTATCAAGCCGTATTTTTTCACATAATATCCCTTGCTGTATGTTTGATTAGGACGGCCTGTTGAGAAATTGACCTCTTGAGAATATTCTGCCCCTTCAGCCAGTGTTATCGAACCGTTTAATTGTGCGGGCCCATAATTGATGATCAGTAATCCATTCATATCAAGATGCTCGGCGACTCTCTTCAACCCTTGGAGATTCCGGTCATATCCTATGATGTGGCTATCTAGGCAGTTTCCTTCTCGGATTGCGACCCACACTCCTCCTTGAGAGACTGCGGCTTCATAGTTTTTTTCAGGCAAGTCAAGATGGACTACATCTTGATGGAATAATCTGACTTTATCTTCGAGTCTTCCTTCTGCTATCCGTAACATATCTTTGCTGAAATCGAAACCCGTTAGATTTATCCCTCTAAGTATCAATTGCTCAGCAAGCAAACCTGTTCCAATCCCTAATTCAAGGACTTTATTTCTCGATCCAAGTATCGCTTTGATCGCCTCTGCGGCGACTGCATGGTCGCGAGGATTATAACCAGCTTCCATTATTTTATCGTACCACGCGCTTATGCTTTCGTTATAGACATTCTCTGGCATGGATCAAATCAATTAACCGCCGAGGATTCTGCGCGGTCCGAGCGTAACGAGGACCCGTAGAGG
>JBBSWF010000060.1:0-6546 GCA_038046365.1 Nanobdellota archaeon | reverse complement strand
CTTTTCGGTTTTAGCAACCACTCTTCAGAAATCACTCACCTTCGGAGATACTGGGGATACGCTCGAACCCCAATCTTAAAAACAACTGTCGAATCCGGAGATCATGACCGCCCCTCTAGAGAAGATCACGATCGACGTGATCGAGAGACTGCAGAGACACAATCGGTTCAAAGAGCCTTATGTGTCCTACGATGAGAAACGGTCGAAGCTGTTTATCGGGATAGCTCCATCAGGAGGGTATCGTAACCTAGGCCCTTATGACCCCTCGATATTGACTGCTTTCTTCAAGGAGAAACCAGTGACTAAATCAGTGTTCCGCGATCTCTCCCCAATATGCGACTACCTTCTGGATGTCTGCGGGGGGATGCCGAAACTGATGTATAATCGATGCCTCACCGAGCTAGCAAAGAAAATCCCTTTCTGGTCGATGAAGAACGGACTCTACAGACATCTGGGGGTCGGGATCCAAGACCCCCGCACCACAATATTTGCGCCGAACGTCTGGATAGACTATATCTATCCTGAACTCATCACATCGATTGGGGCCAACACATTCATCGGAGAAGACGCATATCTGGCGACCCACGCGGCATTCACAGATCGGTTCGAGATAGGAGCCCTGAATATCGGCGCCAACTGCACGATCGGAGGGAACGCGATGGTAGGTGGATGCACGATAGGAGATGGGGCAGAAATCGTACCTGGGGCGTTAATCACTTACGATGTGCCTGCGGGCGCAAAATATGTCGGGCTAAAGCAGAAGTGAAACAGTCCGGGCTGGATCGAAACGCCATGTGGCCGATATCTTTGAATTGTTCAATACTCTCACTGCCTATAGACTCGGAACGTGACAGCATCTCATCCCACTTCGGGAGGATAATTGTGCTCTTTGTACCCTCTGGAATGACTGCGTCGCCCATCTTACCGATCTGCTTGCAGATAGACAGGATCTTATCCATGTCGTTCACGATAAGACAATAAGGATATATCCCAACACGCCAGAAAAACGAGCTCCCCTTCCTGAAATCCCCGCTGCGCTTCCTTGGGCCAGTGACTTTCTGGACGAATCTCGCTGCCTTCACTGCCCAGATGAATAGGCGCCGATGCTGGCTCAACTCGATCAATGGATTGACAAGGACGATCGACGAGACATTAGGGATCTTGTGGACTGCCTTGCAGCAGAGCCAGCCGCCGAGGCTATGGCCTACAAGGATAACTTTTCCATGCTGGCTCGATTCGCTAACTATCTGGCTGATCATCCCATCGACATCAGCGACTTCTGACCTCCGTGAACCATGGCCCTGGAGAGTGAGCGCCACCGCGTCGATGCCGTTTACGCGGCACCACTCCAATTGAGGAGACCACACCTCACTGGCCAACCCTATTCCATGGACAAATATCACTACAGGGGGCGTTGCCATCATCGATAGATGTCCATCGGCGATATAATAAGGTGGCGGACATAGGACTGAGAACTCGCCTAATGCAGTGTCCACATATGAATACAAAACCCATTTAAACCCCCGGCTTTGTTGCCGTTTAGATGATTCTCCTATTCAAGAGAAACCTCAATGAGCAGACCCCCAGGGAGCCTCTCGAATCCATAATAGACAGGATGGAGCGCACAGACCTGATCATATCAGACCTCGATGACACTGACACGTACAGCCCTGCGAAGAGAATAGCGTACTCTTACCTCACGCGGCTCGACAAGCTGTCATCCCCTTCATTTTGGAGATGGGCGATCTCATGCTTCTTCGACTTGATGCTTCATGGCCATGGCGCAGAAGAAGGCCAATGGAGAAAATTCCGGGCAACATTCCTGTCCGACCCAGAAGAGCTGAACTACCAAACCATGAACCACCTCGGACACGCCAAGTCAATGGCATTCCCGGGACTGCTTGACTTCTATGATAATTTCCCCGACGCGAAAAAAGCATACATCTCACGCAACATACCAGAGATCGCAGAATCATATGGGGCGGTGTACGGGTTCGACAAGATAGTGAGTAACGCGTTCGATCGTGAATCAGCAGTAAGATCAGTGCTTGATGCGTTCCCCCACAAGCGGAATGTGCTTTTCAAAGGAGACGCGAAATCAGATGAAGACATCTTGAGGATACTTAAGGGATACAAGGATTCAGGACGGATCCATAGCTTAGTGAGCATAAATGTAGCTTATGGATGGCGGCGGATACATCCTGATTTCGACTTGACTATCAACAGGGATTATACTGCGTTAGTCGATATCCTGCGGAGGCGCGCAGCCAAGCACCTGGTGCCTCTTCAGTCAAAACTAACTGATGCGACCGGAAAGTATATGGCCAAACCTTATTGATTCAAGAATCATACGGCTTTTTACTCGAACCCTGCGTTTAAAAACAGCCATATGAAGGTTTTTAAACAAACCTAAACCCTTCAACAGCATGGAAACGTCCAGAATAGACATCAGACCGCATTTGGTTTTTGTGATCGCAGCATTATCCATGATGTTAATTCTGGCATCGCAGCCGGTCAGCGCCCAAGAGACTAACTCAACTAATTCCACATACAATACCACATTGACTAATCTGACCGTCCCTGTTAATGAGACGCAGACAGCTAATATCACAACCAACACCACTCCTGTCGTGAACACCACTCCGACTACCTCTCCACCCACGCAGCCAATGACCCCTGGGGGGAATAACAACACAAACGATGAAGAACCGACGCCACCCAAGACTCCTACTATCCCGCCAGTCTGGAGCTTCGAAATGGCAAAAGTCATCCCTGGAGACGTCAAGATCGGAGACGCCCAGCTCAACATCCTGATCCGCAACACCGGCAACCAGAACCTCACAAACCTAAACGCGGTCATCACCGGTGATGGATTGAGCGTCTACAACGAGGAACCAATCTCCAGCCTGAGCCCCACTGATTCGAAGTATCTCCTCGTATGGATAAACACCAAGAAAAGCGGTAAGATACAATTATCAATAAGGATACAGGACAAGGTCTTCACAGCGAGCCTGAACGTGGTAGACTCAGAGCAAACTGCACAGGCCAAGAAAGACGCCGAAGATCTAGCTGCCAAGAAGAGGAAGATAAGGGAGACACAATCAGACATCTCCAACCTCTCAGATATCTACGAAGCGTTCCAGAAAGACTACTACATCAAAGAGTCCAAAGGATATGACATGACCATCATCAACATAAACGATGCGAAAGGCTATCTGCGGAACGCTCAATCATCCCTTGCGAAAGATGACATAATCGATTCTTCAGCGAACGTGGTGCTGCTGCGCGCTGAACTATCCGACCTCCGAGAGAAACTCGTCGCAGCCCAGCCAAAGCCCCGAACCTGGAAAGACGTCCTCAAAGAGAATATACCTATATTGTCTGGAGTATTTGGCATCCTAGTTGGAGGGATAGCGGTTTATGAGAAATTAAAAAGGAAGGCCGAGAAGGTCAAGGCCAACGGGCTATTTAACAAAGGGAATAAATCGGAGAACGAAGAGGATGAAGATTGATCCTATACGGTCCTTATCGACACCACTCAAACTCTGACCGTTATAGCACTTCCAGATTCGTACCTTCTAAGGCCCAAATAGAACAGGCTGAAACCCAATCCCTCAAAAAAGACTGCTCCGGCGAGCATCAATAGCATCGCTCTGCTATCAAAACGCGCAAGCAGCTGGACAGGCAAACCGGCGATGAAAGCGGCAGGAATCAGCGTGAACAAAAACATCTTGATCGCTCCGCTATACACATCGAACGGGTAAGTGGAGAAAACAACAAGAGAAGTCCGCAACTCATCGGCGATGGACTTTGCCCTGCCGATCCAGAAAGCCAGAGATTGGGCCGCGAGTTCGAACCCATGTGCGACCATCCCTGCCAGGACGCACAAAGTGATGAATAATATGAACCCCCAAAAGTCGAGACCACGAGCGTAGAAGAACAAGATGATTCCAAAAAAGATATCCCCCACCGCATGGAACGCAGAGCGAGAGCATATAAAGTGCAGAAGCACAGGCTTGGGCCAGACAAGATAGGTGTCGACACCGCCGGACGAGATCCACTCAGCCACCTTGCCAGTATTGCCAAAAACAAGCCGGCTCAGGCCTATAGCCACGCAAGCGACCGCGATTAACATCATGTAATCCTGGACTGTGAATCCTATTGATACCGGATAATGAGCGTAGAAATAGATCCAAAAGACCACAAAGACAACGTCATTCAAGAACATACCGCCCGCTTCAGTGACGAAGTTCATCCGGTACTCCATCGCGGACATCATGTTCGACTTGAACAAGGACCATAACAGACTGAGCGTGCCCATGTTCATCCACCTGCCACTGACAGCTTCTTAGAGATAAGACGGTACTCGATCGCGAGAGGGACAGACAGGATGGCTATCCAGGCGACCTGCCCGAGGATGGTCCGGCCGAACAGACTCCAACTGAATCCAGTGAACAGCTTGCCCGGAGCATACATCATATACGCGAAAGGCAGGACTGAGATAACACCCTTGACCGCAGCCGGAAAAATATCGATCGGCGCGAAAAGACCGCCCAATATCATCTGGAATTTGTCATAAATCCACAAGAAACCGCGCACTTCCTCGAACCAGAACGACATCAAGCCGATCATCGCCACCATCATGAAATAGATCGTCGTGCCAAGCAACATGGAGATGATGACCGGGAATATCGATCCTGGATCAGACGGCAAGCCTACCAGGAACAGCGCCATCAAAGCGCCTCCGAACCCCTTGACCGCCAGGTTCCAGACGCAATTGCCCATGTTCTTCCAATAGGTGAACAGGAGATACGAGTAAGGCCTGCACATCTGATAAGCGATATTGCCTGTCTGAACATCCTCGGTGATATCTTCGACCACGCCGGCCATGCCAGAACCTCTCACAAGCTGGCACACAAGAAAATACCAGACGATGCTATTTAGCGTGAAACCCATCACCACTTCCTGACCTTGCATCGCGAAGATGCCTTTGTAGATCGAATAGAATATAAGGATCACCAACGTGACAAAAAACGACGAGAACACCTTCTCCATGAAGTAATGCATCGATTCCTTCCAATGGATGGCCATCACGGCGAAGTACTTGCGGAAGGCAGAGGCGAAATCACCGGTGTCCGTCCTCACGATAGACTCAGTGGCCATGCTTGCCGTAGATCATCGCGATGATCTCCTCCATCTCAGGATCGGTGATCGTGATGTCTTCTACAGGGAACTTGTTGAGGGCGGCCAATACGTCGCCCACTTTGGCTTTCTTCAAGTCTACCTCGAGCTTGGCGCCGAAATCGACTTGTTTCAAGACAGTGACCCCTGGGATCTTTATCGGCAGGACCCTATCGCTGAACTTGGCATTGATAGTCTTGACCTTGATATACTTGCGGCGCAGGGCGCTTAGCTTGCCATCGTAGATCATCTTGCCCTCATTGATTATTATCGCTCGCTTGCAGAGCTTCTCGATGTCACCCATGTCATGGCTTGTGAGGATGATCGTCGTGCCTTCTTTCTCATTCATCTTCTTGATGATGGACCTGATCCTGGCCTTTGCCACCACATCGAGTCCGATTGTAGGCTCATCAAGGAACAAGACATCTGGCTTGTGGATCAAAGATCCGACTATCTCGCAGCGCATCCGCTGGCCAAGAGAGAGTTTTCTTACGGGGATCTTGACGATCTCAGCGATATCGAACTGCTCGATCAGCTCCTTGACCCTCTTTTGATACGATCCCTCATCGAGGTCATAGATCTTCGCGAGCAAGTCAAACGTATCCTGCGCAGGCAGGTGATACCACAACTGCGGCTTCTGGCCGAAGATGCAGCCCACCCTGTAAGCCATCTTCTTTCTCTGGCTCCAAGGAGTGAACCCCATCACTTTGGCGCTGCCGGATGTGGGATAGAGGATGCCTGTGAGCATCTTTATGGTAGTGGACTTGCCAGCGCCGTTAGGCCCGATGAATGCCAATATCTCTCCTTCTCCCACATCAAACGACAGGTTCTTGACAGCATCGATGCGCTTGAACTTAGGGCGGACGATGGACCTGACACTGTTCCAGAACCCCGGCTCTTTCAGTTTCGCGTCAAAGCGCTTGGTGAGGTGAGAGACGGAGATGGCTTTCTTGGACATGGGATGGCTCTTGGCCATCAGTGTTTATAAGATAATCGCAATGGCGCTTGGATTGAGTGGACTAATCGAGTTAGGGCACCGCTAGGTGAAACCCTCTACTTGAGAAGGTTACTGAGCGTCAAGTAAACAAAATAATTGTACCGACTCAGCCTCATAAGATGGCCGATCATGGGAAACTGATCCTCTGAAACAGGTTTCTCAAGAAGCTTGATCTTCAGATTGTATTTTGACAGATAATCCAAAGTCGTTGGCGGATAAACCAGATTGTAGATTCTTGGTTTCGATGCTTCTTCCTTGGTCAATCCGGATTTCCCATTATTTCGGATCGTTAGCATAAAGAATCTCATATACCTGGGCTTTGCGTGGAAACTCACTTGGTGGTTGATTCTTTGAGTTTGTCTAGTTCG
>JBBSWF010000059.1:0-3383 GCA_038046365.1 Nanobdellota archaeon | reverse complement strand
CGCATATCTTCTTCTACCTATCTCAAGAGAGCCATCGACTAGGGTGCCAGGCTCCTTTGTGCCTCCACTACGCTCAGTAAGAGTCTGCGACAACCCATCGACATATAACTTGATCCCTGCAGGAGTATTCGATCCGTTGTAGGTGAAAGCGACATGATGCCATCTTCCATCTGAGATCACACTTGCTCCTTCTTGTCCCTCATAATTGCTCCCATCGGCGTCATTAAGACCGAACCCTATTTTTCCCGTAGTAAAGTCCCCCATAAAGAAGTTCCAACCCGGACTTGTGACGATTCTCCAATTACTAATGATGCTATGGAAAGAAGAGACGTTTGTCTTTACCCAAGCTGATCCTGAGAAGGGAGTGGTCTTTGTGAAGCCAAAAGCGCTGGTGTGCAAGTCGATGTAGCTTGAGACCCCGCTGAAGTTGAGTGCGGACTTGATCAATCCTGGTGTGGTGAGTGGGCTGTTGGTGAGGTTGCCGTTGTTAATGTTTAACGCGTCTAGGCCATCGCCGTCAAGCTTCCAATATCCTACAAGCGACGAATCCCTCCACGCTTCTGTGTTATTGACAAACCACGTATAAGTAGACCCGTTCTGTAAATCTCCGTCGCCATCGGTATAGTTCCACACACCTGCCACTGCGGTTGTGCTGTTTGGGGTGAATGGGGTGATGTTGACGTATGTCAGTGTTGGCGCTGCGAGGATTTGGTATGTTTGGTTGGGGGTGGTCTGGTTGCTTGTGGTGTTTTGTGTCTGGTTGCTCTGTGGTTGGAGTAGCAGTATTGCCGCGTGCGTGTCGAGCAGCGGCCATCCTGTGTTGTTCGCGCCGCTTTTAGTGATCGCGTTTTCTATTGTTGATGGCAAGCCGGTGAGTCCGTTTGATTGTGTGTATTGTCTCATCATCGCGACCGTCCCTGATACAAACGGCGCTGCCATTGATGTTCCTGATCGCGCTCCGTTGCCGCCAGGCAGTGTGGAGTTCACGTTCATTCCTGGCGCCAATACGTCAAGTCCGGGTCCTCTGTCTGTGAAACCCGCGATCGCTCCATTCTTGTCGACTGCCCCTACAGACAGTGAGTAGGGTGAGCAGGCAGGATATGTCACTCCATTTGTTGCGCCTTCATTTCCTGATGCGTAGATGTTCACTATCTCTGCGTCCCGTGCGGCAGATAGTGCGAAGTCGATGTCGTTTGGGCATGTGTCCGGTCCGTACGCTAACCCGTCTCCGATGCTCGCGGATATCGCTGACACGTTCACTCCGTTCTGGCTCAAGTTGATGCAATAGTCGATTCCTGACAAGACTGTCGCTGCAAAGCATGATCCGTCCTGTCCGCATACCTTGACAGGCGCGATAGTCGCTCCTGGCGCCATCGAGGCCGCTATTCCGGAGACGTGTGTTCCGTGTCCGTTGTCGTCTGATGGGTTATCGTCAGAGTTGACAAAGTCATATCCGGGTATTGTCCGGTTCAAGAATGCCTGATGTGTCAAGTCAAGTCCGGTGTCGAGCACGCACACGCTCTGTCCTTCTCCGCTTATCTTTATGGTTCCATTATTTCCAGTTACATTGATTGTGATGTTCCATGCAAGGTCTGCTTTCACAAGCGGCAATGATTCTGCAAGCGATATCTTCATCAGGCGGTTGGCGTGCACTGCCTTTACTCCTCCTTTTTTGATCAGGAGAGAGAGTCCTCTCTTGTCGATTCGCACTGCCGCAAGCGGCAGGTTGTCGTATCCTTCTGCGAGTTCTAGCGTTCCTGTCTCGGCCGCAGTCCCGGCGTCTAACGCTGCGAGTTCTCCATCTTTGTTGTCAATTCCGTTTCCTTTCAGCAGTGATTCTCTTGCAGATGCGATCTCGTCTTTCTTTGTCCTGGCGTCAAGCGCTTCGCTATCTGTCTCTCTTGCCGCCGGTTTCCTTGGTCTCATATCGAGTTCGACTAACACTATGGTCTCCCCGTCCGCGTCTATCTCATGTGCGACCTCATCGTCCACTTCAAATGGCGCGTTCGCGACTAGCGTCTCTGTCTCGCTCATCTCGCGGACCACGCTGACGCTGATGTTCGTTCGTGTCATCTCTTTGCCGTCTGACGCGATGACCACTATCTCTTCGATCCCGGTCCAATTTACCCCTGACTTCAATGTCAATGAAGCGCCTTCAACAGTCACGTTGATATGGCTGCTCTCTGTTGCCACATAAGTCAATGTATCGCTATCTGCGTCAGTGAAGTATGGCGCAAGGTCTATCGTCGCGCTCTTTCCTTCCATCAGTGTCCAATTTGAGTAGGTCAGCGCGGCAAGCGGCGCGTTGTTGATCGCTGTCGCGTTCATCTCTGCCGATGAGTTCCAGTCCATTCCTGCGAGCGCTGTGATGCCTCCGCCTGATGTCATGAAGAGGCCTGCTATCAGCACAAAAGCAGCGAGCATCGGTATGAGCCAGGGTCCGCTCTGCCGCAGCGTTCCTTCTGGATGTTCTGGCGCGGCGCTCGCTTCTTTGTTGTATTCTTTTTTTGAAAAAAGCTGAGGGAGAGCCTTACCATAATGTGGTGGTGGGGTAGTGCTCTCCCTCGCGAAAGAACGTGATGAAAAATGCGAGGGTATGGGCTTTCCGTAATGTGGTGGTGGGGTAGGCCCATCCCTCGTTGAAGAATTTGAGTCTGTTGATGCTGTGGCTGTTGGATGGATTTGGGCGAGGCGCTTGTTTATCTCGCCAATCTGTGAGTCAAAAGTCGAGTATATTGGTGACTGTTGCAGATAGGTCTGGCTGCTGGTCTTGGACTGCCTGTCTATCTCCCCTTTTGGAATCTTTACCACCCGTCCTATCTTTCAGGAAAGGGGGGTGTCGTGTCCAGACGATGCCTTCGGCTGGGTCATTCTACTTCTTTGACCGTCTCTAGAATGTTTTTCGTGCGCAGCTCGCCTGATGTATGCTCCTGGAAGATCGTATGATCTTCGCGATATTATGCGGTCTAATCTGGCTTTTATGCTGCTCACTTTGACTACCCCTTCTTTCCACCACAAAAATGGTGTTTTTCCAGAGTTGGGGTATTTAAGCCTTGCGGTCAGCTTGTCGTCAGAAAACTGGAATCTGGCGCTGTCTGTTTCTTTATAAGCAGTTTTCGCCGCCAACTATATTATATAATCTCTATCTGGGGGTAGTGACAACCTGGCTATTCCAGACCGGTCTATATCTAAAGGACACAACTATCTTTAGCAATTATTTGTGTCCTTTACTATAGTTCTATCGAATGAGCAAAGCGGCTCCACTCAAAGTCATAGGCCACAAAGCTCCAAACAAAATGGAAGCAGAAGGTGTTAAATATTCGCTAACTTAGAGCGAGCGTAGCGAGCTAGGGTTTAAACCCCCGGCCTTTAGGCCGAATTCT
>JBBSWF010000058.1:0-19745 GCA_038046365.1 Nanobdellota archaeon | reverse complement strand
CGATAAAACTAGGTATGACAATCAAGCCACTGGATGAATTATGCAAAGTTCTCCTATGTCAAGAAGTTCAGGCGCGCATAAAAACCCATCTCAGGAGCAGCTTTGGGAACTCCATGTCGAGACCGGATATGATCTTAATACCAAAAAGGTATTTGAGGACAATCCCGTGCGCATCGCCGTGCTGACTGTCGGTTTCGATCCGAAGAGCATGTACGGCATCATCAAGACCGCCTTCAACCCTGATGCCGCAAAAGTTTTGAGGTCGCATTATCCAGTCGCATCTGAAGGTATGGGATTCCATGCGACTCTGCAGAGGGTTTGCGATATCTATATGGATGCGCTATCACACGGAGTTAAAAAAGCCGGTATCAGGCATGCATCTTATCCAATGGTTGTTAATGATCAGGTCCACAATCTGGACCGCCATGTCGACCAGCCTTTCTGGCCCAGCGCCCACCTGATCAAAGGCGAAAGCCAAGATATTCGTGTGTTCATGGATATCGTATCTTGCCTAAACGGAGATGATAGCTACAGATTTATCGAACAGCGTCAGGCTCCGCAGAATTATCATATGCCCGATGTTGATCTCATCCGGGACAGCGCGGTCAACCCCCTTCTGGTCGAGAAGGATTCGA
Source organism: Nanobdellota archaeon (assembly GCA_038046365.1). Lineage (GTDB taxonomy): Archaea > Nanobdellota > Nanobdellia > Woesearchaeales > JAGWAF01 > JBBSWF01. The sequence continues at coordinate 19,110 of JBBSWF010000058.1, read as the reverse complement.
TTTTTTTAAGCGGCGACGAGCTCAAGCGGATGGTCGATTTCCTGTGTCCTTACAGATATTCTCATAGGTCGAAACCGCAGGGCATTAGTCAATATTGATTTCCTGATCTAGGATAGATCGCCGGTCAATCGTATCCTTTGATCAGGTCTTTACGCACGGTATCCTTGTCTGCGGCGATGCATCCGGCTTTTATCGATGGCTCGTCGACTAGCTGGCAGAATCCGCGCTCTCCTGTCGTCAATGCCATTTCGGTGTAAGTATAATCCTGGATCATCTCTTTGTATGCGAGTTGGCAGTTTTTCTTGGAGATCCCCTCGCACAGGTATGATGCATGTCCTTGGATCATGTCTGTGCATTTTGAGCCTCGCATGACTGCCGCTCCAGTCGCCACAATTAGGGGGCATGGTTGGAATCCTTCGTAGTCTGTGCATTTATTGGCGTCGCCATCTTTTATCGATAGGCATATCGAATTAGCTGCGCTTCCGGGTTTTGTGTTCAGGCATCCGCGCGGCAGATCTTCGCATGCGTTCTTGACCTCGCTGTCTTGGATCTGGTCGCATTCGCCATTTATCAGGTGCGTCATGGTCTTCGCGATCAAGCGATGGCCCTCGCATGTATACTCCGATGGCGGGAACAACTGGAAGTGGGAGGGTATCCCCGACCTTGATTTTTGATAGTTGTCGTCTATCTTGGAACACGATGCGGCCTCGTCCACTATGCTCTCGCATGCTAAGTCGATTGCCGAGAAGTTGGCAAGCCCAAACGAGATCTGTTGCATGGCTCGCTTGACGTTGTCATCTGCTTCGTCTGGCGTGATGACTCCGTACTGGTCAGGTGATCTTTGTGCAAGTGAGAAGAAGAGCTGCGCTGCCTTCTGTTCTTTGTCCTTGTCAAGACGGACGGGTTGGCCTAAGAACTGTACCCTTATCCTCTCCTGAGGCATTGGCTCTTGTATAGTCTGCCTCTCGGGTGCAGGTCCTTCTTTTGGACTCATGATATAGATGCCTGCCGCTAGCAATACTATAAGTACTCCGACGCCAGTGAGGAGTTTTGTTTGGAGTTCCATTTTTGTTTTCTTTATTTGTTATTGGTCAATAGCTTGAGTGCGAAGAGTGTGACGAATGTGAAGAGTGGTGGCTGTGCTGACCGACCGCTTTTGGATTCTGCACTCCGGTGAGAGTGAGTGAGTTGCTATGGATGACTTGGGCTGACACCGCGTGCGAGAGCGCGAACACGAATCCCGCGGCTACCGCGCTGTCGACTAGGGCCTTTTTTGTTATTCCGCCTTTCTCGCTTGCTAAGAAAGATCCGAGGGTCTTTTTCGCGGGCTCTGCAGCGAGGTCTTTAGAATCTGCGCGTGTTACGTCCATCTACCACATCCCGTCGGCAATCCACTTTTTAAATATTTCCACGGCCACGGGGTCTGAATCTATCTTGTTGAATAAATATGTGAATTGGTGGTGGTATGCCTTGTGCATGAAGTTTTCGGTTATGTTGGGCACTATGGTCCTCCTCGATTGGTAGTTGGCGACAGGACATGTGCCGCACCAGGGTCTATATGCGCAGTGGTAGCAGGTCAGGTCGAGGATCGATGATGCCCAGGTGTTGATCGCTCCGTCGCTGCCGATGGCGTCGGCGCCATCAGATTTTATGTCGCCTATCTTGAAGAGGTCTTCGCGTATCATCCGGCCTTCGTCGCAGGTGTAGATGCTTCCGTCGGGGTTGTATAATATCTGTCCCCGCCCTGCTCCGCACGGGCTCATCATCTCTGTGTATTGAGGATCCTTCCCGGCGAGGATCTTGCATAGGATGAAATAAGCGCCTCTCTCGACGATTTTCTTGCCTTGTTTGTTGAGTTCGATGATGCAGTCGAGGGCCTCGCTCCAGAATCTGTTGAATTCTTCGGGAGTATAGCTTAGTTTATCCCAGAATCCTAACGCGTCGCCCATGCTGTTTAAAGGTCTCAGGTGGATGGTAGTGAGATCTTTTCCGCAGTAGAGGTTGACTATCTCGCGCGCATGTGGCAGTGATTTCCTGCTGATCGTGCATAATGCGCCGATAGTTCCGGTCTTCCCTTTTGATTTCATCCGTGCCCGAATCTCTTCCATCTTGTCGATTGTCGTTTGAAATGTCTTGCCGCCTCCGCTGGTCATCCGATTTTCATCATGCACGATTGCAGGACCGTCAAGCGATGTGCAGATCTGGATGTCATTGTCAATCAGATAGTCCATCTTAGATTGGTCCATAAGCGATAGGTTTGAGACCACACACATGTTGATCTGCTTCCCATATCTCTCGCGGTTCAGGCTGCGGACCTCTTCTGCAAGCGCACAGAGCGCTTCAAAGTTTAGCATCGCGTCCCCGCCCTGGAACTCTATATTGAGCCTGTCTTCGCCGTTCTCAAGGATGTAAGCTGCGACTTTCTTGGCAATCGACATTTCCATCTTCTGGCTTCCTCCGGATACTCCTGCGTGGCAGTACCTGCATCTGTAGTTGCAGATATTGGTGAGGTTCACGATGTGCAGGCTAGGTCTCTGGAAGAGATTGGAGTTTAGAGCTGCGTATCTTTTCGCGATAGCTTTCTTGTTTTGGTCTGTTACGAGGATTCCTTCATCTGTTAGTTTCTTGGTTAGTGGCGGATCGTCATTGATCAATCCGTCTTTTAGTCTCTGTAATTTGCCATTATCTAGGATGGCCCACCCTCCGAAGTATCCTGTGACGAGTGTCCTTCCAGATTCCAGCTTCTGCGTCGCGAATGGCATGGTCTTCGCGAGATTAGTGGGGGGTTTCGTGTTTATGGTCGCCATGATTGCCTCCGTTGGCTCATTTGGAGTGTCTCAGATCCATTTCATCTGCTGTCTGACAGCGATGAGATGGTTGGCGAACTCCCTGGATCCATCTCCAGTTCCAGGAAATGACAGTTTAGTGTCCCCGGAGTCGGTCTTCATGATCAGTGTAGGCCTCTTGGAGAACATCACAAGTCCAGTCTCGATCAGGTGATCGGGATAATGGTGCTTGCTAAGGGTCACTTCATCAGGCATTTCATCTTCTTGGTGCAACTTTGTCCACCTCAGTGATGATCCGATCTATCTCTTTCTCTTCTGCTTCGCGTGCCGCTGCCTGGCTTGCCGAGAAGAGCGCTCTCTGGAGTATCAAGTTGACTGTGTCTCGGTTCTTCTCAAGCATGTTGAAGTAGTTGGTGATGCTCACGATCTCATTGCAGAATGCCCGTGCCAGCTCAAGCGATGCCGCGTCCGGTTTGTCGGTCTTTTTTTTGGGGGTCAGCCGCACGATTATCTCTTGTTTTGGATCGCCTTCAAACAGCACCCATGCCCGATCTAGGAATATGTAGGCGGTGGCGTAAGCCATCTCAAGGTTGTATAAAGATGGATCAAGCGTTACGCGCGCTGATCCACCCTCTATAATATAGTCGCTTGCCCCCATCGCAGTTGAGAGTCCAGCCGATTATTTAATCGTTGTTATGTCCGCTGTCGCTGAGTGGTTGTAGGTTTCCCATTTCCTCACGAAACGGTTCACGTTAATCGATTTAGCGCCTAGCGCCTCTTTCAATCTTTCAAGAGAATCGTTCGGATCAGGCCCATGCGTGAGCAGGCAGTTGAACACCGCGATGCCGTGCTCTGGCCAAGTCGATATGAGCAGATGGGATTCCTCAACGAATACGCATACGCTGGCCCCTTGCGGATGGTACTTGTGCGAGCCAGCCTCGACTACATGAGTCCCCAGCTCAGCTGCCAATCTGGACAGAGTCGCCTTCAGGTAGACCACATCGTCTATCAGTTTCGGGTCGCATCCGAAGAGGTCAGCGATCACTTCTTTGACTTCCATCTGTAGGGTATTTCGGCCTTCATTTAAGTTTGTTTCGAGGCCGTCCTGCGATTTTCCAGAGTAGGTTGAATTGGTTCTTGTATGAGTCAGCTATAGATTGTTTGTCTATGATCACTGTCGTCATAGGTTCTGTGAAGTCCACTATCGCGACTTTGCTGCCAAATATCATCGTCCTCGCAGGCACGATATATTCTTTTGGAAGATACCGTATCTTCGCGGTCTTATTCGGCGACTTGAATCCTTCGCCGAATATCAGTCGCTCCTTGAATCTGTGTTTTGTCGCTATCTTGAGATAACCCGGAAGCTGTGCAGGGAAATAGGTGGCATAGTCCTCGGTGCCAAATCCCAGGATCTCTTCCCCGCGCATCCCTGCCTCGATCACTTCCCCTAGTGCGACTAGCGCCCCTTTCTTTCCGCGATAGACAGCGGATTCAGGCCATGTTTTTTCTCTTCGGATGGTTTCTAGACGAGGGATCAAATTGCGCAGCGCTTCCTGATTATCGCTGATCTCTTGCTTTCGCTCATCGAGGTAATCGATCAGTCTGGTCGCCGGCGTCGCGGCGTAATGCCTCTTGTTGTTTTGTATCGTGTAGCTGGCGAGTCCTTTGTTGATTAGTTTGTCAAGCACTTCATAGACCTTGGAGTTGGATATGCGCGCTGTCTTCATTATCTTGCCTGTCGTCGTCGATCCCAGGCTCAGCAGAGCGAGGTATACCTCAGTCTCACCGTCGGTGAGTCCGAGCTGCCGTAGTGTGTTCTGTATGCGTTCTTCCATTTCTCTACCCCCTAAGGGGATGATGATATTTAAGGATAGCGGAGGTTTGCGGGATTCATGACGAACGAAGAGAAAGGACCGGAAAACGTTGCGGCACAGACTTACGTTTTACTAGACCCTCGGGATTTCGACCTGGGCGATCCAAGGATCCTCCCGCTCATCCCAAAAGAGGTGTATCGAAAGGCCATCCTCAATCGGATAAAACCGCTCGGGGAGGTCTCGGGTATCCAGATCGAAGACCTAGACGTCAGGGGTAAATTGCAAGGATACGGCCAGGTGGCCCACATTTCACTTACGCCGATTGGATCGATCGGCTCACTATGTGATCCTGACCGCCGGTCTCGCAACCGGGATTTGGAAGAAAAGATCAAGCGGGGTCTCATGGATTTGAAAGGCCAGCCCGGACTAGATTATGCCAGGTTCCCAGCGCCCCAGATCATCCAATTGATCGCTGGATTCGAATTAGTGGAAACCGCGATGTATTTAGTACGACTCAAACTCAAGAAACAACAATGTCCAGTCTTGGAAGGTTACAGTATAGAGCGGCTGCGAGATATAGAACCAAAAAGGATTGAAGGGGACAAAAGGATCTTCAGGCTCAACTATTCTTATGTATTAGCCTGTGCGCCAGGTGAAGAAGGGATCGAGTGCCAGAAGGGGCGCATCATAGCGCCGCACGCCAAATGGCCTGAATGGGCGCGAAATGATGTTCACCCAGGAGGAGGATCTTATTTGCCCTCGTTCGATCGGATCGATGGCGCCGAGATCATCGAGATTGGGAGGGCCTCATTGCCTAGGTATATGCTGCAAGATTACCCTATGATCAATGAATATAGTCGCGTCCGAAACCAGATAGTGTATAACGATATCCTCGCATTGGTCTTGTTTGACAAGATCTTTCCAACCCACATGCTTACCAAGCGGTGGCTGCGAGCTAAGAAAACGCAACACTTCAGTGCAGGTGTTTCAGCTAGATTTGAGAAAGGCGAATTCCGCGAGGCCCTTGGTAAACTGATCTGAACACAAGAGTCCGCGATTTTCAGTGTATTTGGTGTTTTGCAGCCGGGCGGACTGCGAAGAATTCACCGAAGTCAAAAGCCACAGAAGAAATCGTATCAAAGATTATAGGCCTCAATCATCCTTTTGTAGGAATCCTCAAGCATTCTTTGTTCTCTTTTGTCCCTGATCCTGAACTCGATAGGGTCAGACAGTATCTCTTGCAAGCCTGTGTGTTTATGGTTTCCGTTCTTGCAGGTCAGCAAGACTGATTCTGCCTGCCGGTCGGCTACATTGAAGCCGAAGAGATGGATAGGTCTTGTGATCGGATAAGGTGTTTCATATATCGACGGCGCAGGCCTGCCTCTCGGCGGTTCGATGCAAAAACCATTGACTAGTAGGAATCCTTGAAGGACCTCTAGAAGCTGCAGTTGTGCCGACTGCCGGTATTCTTGTTCAATCAAGCTACGAGGGACCGGCCGCCCGTACAATACGACGTATTGCTCTCCAAACTTGCGGAGACCTTCTATAGCTTCATCGAGCGCGCATGAGGCAGCGATGAGCTCATCTGATTGGACTATGCCACCTTGAGCGGATGCCATTCTCTCCCGGTTATTCAAAGAAGTATTAAACTTAACGATTGGAACGCCCGATCATTTCAGCTCGACTTCCAACCTGCCCTTCCTATAATCTTCCACGACTCGATGTATCAAGTTCGCTTCGTCGACTTGCGCGCTGACCCGGTCTGCGGGGAACACCGCGATCTTCCCAAGGACCACGCGCGGCGTCCCTTTTATGCACACAAAAGGCAGCGGATGGTTCTTCACGCGCTCGTCTGTCAGCAGCAGCGGCTGCACCGATTTCAGTCTGTCGACCACACAGCTGTTGACGTGTGTCGGTCGCTTGACGAATATTATGCTCGTTGTGTCGATCCGATTCCATGCGTCCACGCGCTCAAACTCAGAGGTCCCCAGATTATCCATCATGATAGCGACCACATGGGATTGCACGTCGAGAAGTATCTTTTGCATGCCTTCTATGGTCTTCCTTGATTGACCGTTCTCGTTCTGGAGCCGGGATACCTTCTTGCGCAGGTTGTTTATCATCGCGTCCTTTCCGCTTGTGTCAGGCGCTCGTCTTGTCCGCAAGGATTTCATTATCCCTTCAAGAGACCGAGTTCTCTGCTGCCATTGGCTCGATTCTTTGGCGAGCTTCTCATTTTGGATTCTTAGTAGCTCGGATTCTTTTTGCGCTGCCCTCAGGATTGAGATGATAGTCCTTGTCTTCTTGGCCGGCGGCTCGTCAGCATTTCCAGATTCAGATATGCTCTCTTCTTCTTCCAGTATGGCCGATGCCTCCTTGATGCTTATCCCGGTCGTGAGGACTGTCTCAAACAGTTCCTCTGCTGATACGCAAGGCCGCCCTATCCCGATCGCGGATTCTTCCACGTTCTCGCCTTTCTTTCTGGATTCATCTTCTTTGGATAAGAATCTCTTCACCCGGCCAAGCAATGGATCCACTTCCTTTTGCGCGAATATCGCGCTTGCTAGCGCGTCCATCTCGTGGGTGTTCTGATATTCGATCCCCGATGCGAGATCCCGCTTGAGGTCGACTTTGAGGTCCTCGCGTGGGTTCACGACTCGCGCTCCGCATTTTCGCCCGAATTCTTCTACTAATCCGGGGATTTTCTTCTTGTCGCACCCGACTATCAATGGCCGTCCGAAAGACATCACGACAGAGATCAGCGCTCCAAGCCCCAGCTCTTTGGATGAGCCCACCTGCAGAGGGTTTCCGTCAATGTCTAGCACAGCCCATGCCGTGGTCGTGCCAGGATCGATGCCTACGATGATTCTGCGCTTCAATTTAGATTACTCCTTGAGGATATGTTTATTATAACCTGCTTTGACCAAAGCCTTGTACGCGGCCATGACCTTCTCAGGGGCATCTTGGTGGATCTGGAATCCTTTTTTGGGATATTCGATTATCCGTTGCAGGTCTCCGACCATGATATTGATTAGATCATCTTTGCTGATTTCCTTGGTCGGATAATCTTCGAATCTGATCTGCGGTGATGTCACTGTTATGCGCAGCTCGGGCCATACCTTCTTGCATGTGGCATATGTCCTTCGTCCCATATATGGTTTCTGGACAAGGATGGCTTTCCGACTCGACACACCCCTAGATTCTAGCAAATTGTGTGTTAATATGAGGTTCTCTCCAGTGTTTGTGGCTCGATTCTCTATGAGGATCTTCTCTTTTGGGACGCCCATCTTGATCGCGGCTCGCGCGAAGATTTCTGCTTCAGTCAAGTCCCAGTTTTCTGTCAGCCGTCCTTTGCCTCCGGAGAATATCAGGATTGGTGCGAGCCCGTCCAAAAATAATTGTGCTCCCCGCTCAGCGACGCGGACGTCATGGCTCCCTAGAACGATGATGCAGTCAGCTTTCTCAAGTTTATGGTTTAGATGATGATAATCCCAGATGATCTTTGCATATTTTTCTATCGTGGCGTTGTCCATCTTAGGCTCACAGCCCGTACTCCTTCGCCTTGTCATCGATGTCTTTCTGTATCTTCTCGATGATCTCTGGCTTGTCAAGTACATTGGAGAATCTGCTCTGTGTTTTTAGGTACTCGATAACAGGTTTTCGTGGTCCGGTCTTCTGCGTCACGACGAGTTTCCGAAAATCGCTTCCTTCAAGCTCCCACAATGGGAACACTCCGGTCTGCACCGCGAGTTTTAACACCTCAATCGACCGCTCGCTTGGTATACCCCATCCTGGAACGCACGAGCAAAGCACATGGATGAAGCTTGGTCCATCCATGCTGAGCGCTTTCTTGACTTTCTTGTCTAGGTCAAATGGGTATGCGAGTGTCGCTGTCGCGACGTAGGGTATGTCGTGCGCAGCCACTATCGCCGCGATGGGTTTCTTGCGTTCCATTTTTCCGAACGCTTTCGATCCGGCGGGCGATGTTGTGGTGGTTGCCCCAAAAGGAGTCGATGAGCATCTTTGTATGCCGGTGTTCATGTATGCTTCGTTGTCAAAGCACACGAATGTGATCTTGTGTCCGCGCTCGAGCATTCCGCTCAGCGCTTGCAGTCCTATGTCGAATGTTCCACCATCTCCTGCGAACGCGAGTATGTTCACGCCTTCGCGCTTCCCGCGCGCTTTCAATGCGGCTTCTACTCCTGATGCCATCGCTGCTGCGTTCTCGAATGCAGAGTGCACCCATGGCACTTCCCATGCGGTCTCAGGGTAGGATGTGGTCATGACTTCTAGGCATCCGGTGGCATTGGCGACTATCGTGTTCGGCCCTGCTGCTGCTAGCACTGCCCGCACTGTCGCGCCTTCTGCGCATCCTGCGCATCCGCGGTGGCCTGCGGCGAAGAGCTCTTTCTGCTCGACAGGGGTTGCTTTCTGTCCGATGATTGATTTTCCTTCGCCAGAGGGGGTGTTCATTGGTTCTCCCCCTTCTCGACTGCTTCCTGGTCGACGTTGATCCATTCTGATTTCTCTTGCGGTTTTCCTGTTTTGAGTGAAGATTGGGCTTTTGACGTGATTGATTTGAAGTCAGATACCAGGATGTCTCGTCCGCCGAGTCCGATTATGTAGTTTAGCAGTTTAGGTTTGTTCTCTTTTTTCTGAAATGCCGCGCAGATGTCTGAGAATACTGGTCCGCTGCTTCCGTAGGAGTATGCTCTCTCTATCACAGCCAATGCTTTGGCGTTCTTCACTAGGGAGTATAATTCCTCGGTCGGAAATGGTCTGTAAACTGTGAGTTTCAATAGTCCTGATTTGATGCCTTCTTTGCGCATCTCGTCGATCGCCGCTCTTGCGGTCCCGGTCATCGACCCGATGGTCAGGAGTATGATCTCTGCATCTTCGGTTTTGTATCCTGATGCCTTGGAGTATTTCCTTCCGAATCGCTTCTCGAAATCAGAGAACGTTGTCTCGATCACCTTGCCTGCGCGCACCATCGCGAGCTCTTGGGCCAATTTGAACTCCATGTAGTATTCGGGGCTCGCGAACGTCCCGATGGACATTGGCCGGGCAGGGTCAAGAAAGCAGTGTGTGGGGTTGTACTTGGGCAGGAATGCGTCGACGTCTTTCTGCTCCGGCATGTCTAGCACTTCCATCGTGTGGGTCAGCGCGAATGCGTCCATCCCTATCATCGCAGGAAGGAGCACGCGGTTGTCTTCGGCTATCTTGAATGCCATGAGCATCAAGTCTAGCGCTTCCTGATTCTTCTCTGCGTAGAATTGCATCCATCCTGTGTCTCGCTCAGACATCGTGTCTGAGTGGTCTCCCCAGATGTTTATCGGTGCAGATAGCGCCCTGTTTCCGACTACCATAACGATAGGGAGTCTCATTCCAGATGCGATGAACAGCATCTCGTGCATTAGCGCGAGGCCTTGTGATGCAGTCGCTGTGCATGTTCGCACGCCTGTCGCTGATGCGCCGATCGCTGCGGACATGGCGCTGTGCTCGCTCTCCATAAGGATGAATTGGCAGTCCATCTCTCCGTTGGCGATAAATGTTGAGATCTGCTCGGGGAATAGGGTGGACGGGGTGATAGGGAAAGCAGGGATTACTTCTACGCGCGCGAGCCTTGCCGCGTGCGCTGTCGCGTTGTTGGCTTTGAGGACCGTCCTTGCCATCTCATTTCTCCTCCTGTTCCATCGTGATGGCTTGAAATGGGCATTCTTGCGCGCATATGCCGCATCCTTTGCAGTGTGAATAATCTATCACTATAGTCTTGTCTCCTTTTGAGATGGAGGTGTCAGGGCATAGTCGGTTGCAGATCCAGCAGGCTTTGCATTTTGATATGTCGACGATCGGTTTCATCGATCTCCATGCCCCGGTCTCATTGGCCTTGCTGCTTCCAGGAGCCTTGACTATGCCTCCGATTGTGATGATTTTTGTCATCTGCGTGCCTCTTTTACTGTTGAATGTGATCTTCGGACTGCTTCAGCATTTGATTCTGCCTTTGATGGTGAGTTCTCAAGCACGGCAGAGATTATAGATTCCATCTCTATGTTTCCCACTGTCTTGGAATACGCCCCAAGGATGGCCGTGTTGACTATGGGATTGGTCTTTCCTCCAAGCCCATTCTCAAGCGCGATAGAGGTCGCGTCGACTGTGTGCACAAGATAGCCGTCGAGCGCAAACGCGCTTGAATCTTTGGAGGTGTTGATTATGATATGTCCTCCTTTCTTGAGCCCTTGTGTCACATCGACGGTCTGGAGCAGTGTGGGGTCTAGCACCACTACCGCGTCTGGTTCGTGGATTGGGGATTTTATGTCTATAGGCTTGTCGTCTATGCGAAGGAATGCCGCAACCGGCGCCCCCCTCCGTTCAACCCCAAAAATAGGGAATGCCTGCACGTCCTTTCCTTCCTTGAACGCGGCTATCGCTAGCATGTTAGCGGCGGTCACCGCCCCTTGCCCCCCTCTTCCATGGATTCGTACTTCATACATGTCTCAAGTTCCTCTTCGTCGAGGTAGAAGTGGAGGGGGTTTAAAGCTTGTGGAAAATGGATTCTATTGGAACCCGTCTGGGATAAGGTGATAAGGTTTCAATGAGGATCAACTTTTTAAATCACAAGTGGTATCTTTGATTATGGAAAAGAATTTACAGAGACTGGGTAAGGCCACATTATTTTGCTTGGCAGGGTATGGATTTCTTTCTTTGGTTTCGAAAGTGGATATAGTGTCGGAGGAATATAAGAAAAAGAGCGGAGTGTTATCTTCAGGTATGCAATATACGATCCAAAGAAAGTCTTTGAACCACCCTTATTTTATCCGCGCGGATAGATATTTTGTTAGTTTCGGGGATAGTGCCAGTGTGGATGATGCATTCCTGGATGGTTATCTCGGTCCATTTGACGTAGAAGATAAAGATGGGAACCGTATCATTTCAACCCGCCAAATTAAAGGGCATGAAGGAAGCTATTCGAAAGTTGTTGTTGATGATAGAAAAAGAGATGATCTGGTGCAAAGAGTGAGAGAAGTCTATCAGAAGCAAGGCCTAAAAATCAAAGTTAGGGACCTATGAGTTAGGATTGTCTCGTGTTTTAGCAGCTTTTTCGTGGTCTTTAGAAAAGCAGATAAATGGGTTTCATGGCAATTAAACCCATGCCACAAGAGAAGATGTATGATCGCATTGTTACCGACTATGACCGGAACGTGAAGTCAGAGATATTGGATCATAAGTATATTGAGCGATTTCTATTTTATTTGAAGAAAGGATCTAAATTGTTAGATGCGGGAGCCGGGACCGGGAAGATAGCTTTTGAAATGCATGCGCTCCATGGGTTGAGAGTGATTGGAATAGATATCTCTAAGGAGATGGTAAGGTTCGCGGCAAAGAAATATCCGAAAGTAAAGTTTAAAGAGATGGATTTACGGGATTTGAGATTCAAAACAGGGGAGTTTGATGCGATTTTTGCCAACTATTCTCTCATCCATATTTTAGAGGACGATATTTTGAGGACTTTAGAGGGATTCAATAGGATTCTTAAGGATGGTGGGTATATCTATATCTCCTTGCAATCACCGAAGAAGAAGTGGCAGAGAGATGGATATTACCCTATTCCTTATAAGAGGTCTTCATATTTATTCATCAATCTCGTGAAAAAGTCGGAGATCGTTGATTATCTGGAAAAAGCACATTTCCAGGTGTTAGAGGTATACAAAAGAGCGCCCGATGTGAAAACTGAATTCCCATTCAACAAGCTTTTTGTAATCGCCAAAAAGAGAAGATAAGATCTACTCTTTGACTGCCCGCACCGCGTTTCCAATCGCCTTTCCCTTCTTGATCTCATCACGCGAAAATGCTGCCCGCCCCATATACTCAATCGCTTCCTTTGCTTCTGCGGGGTGCATCCCAATCATCTCGAAAACCGCCCGCAGATCGTGTGGCGCTCTCATCCGATACGGTGTCGTGGCGAAGCTGCCGATAGCAAGTGGTGGTTTTGATTTCCTGCATATCTTGATGTTCTGGCTCATTCTTCCAATCAGCACGCCGCGATCTCCACCAGTATTATTGAGCAATATCGAGAAGTCGAACACGACTGCTTTTTTCTTCCGTGAAGCTATGTCTGCTAGCACCGTGTTCAATCCTGATCCGCGGTGGTGTATGAAATCTTTTGGTGTGACAGTCTCTAGTCCATAGACGCCATCGAGAGCCCCATGCTCGAAGAGCGCTCTGCTGTCGGGTTTCGCCCGTGCGAGGCATAATGTCGCCCATTGAGCTGGTTTCTCAAGCGAAGCTATCCATATTTTCAACCCTTCAGGAGGCACAAGCGCGTCCTTTGGCTCCTTGGTGTATGCCATCACTAGGGTATCATAGCCTAGCCTCTTGGCCATCTTCATCATCTCTATCTCGTTCCGAAGCGGAACTACGATATCTGTGGGCATGAGAAGGATTACATCCTAGTCGTATTATAAGTTTGATGGTTGATTATCGGGAGTGTGCCTCTCCCTCCATCTCATGTTTTTAAGATAGAATTCTAGCGGTTCTTCTTCGTAGTAGATCTCGTCTGTGCATTCAGAGGATATTTTCGGTTTGGTTCGCTCTGTTGTCAGGAAGTGGAAAAGAGTCTCTTTTCGGCCTAGGCATGCTAGGTACCATCTTTCTTGTTCGCTTAAGTTTGACGGAGCGCAATCGAGCGCGTTCTTCAGCGATTCGTATGTCGGAAAGCGCGCTTTCAATTCAGATGGGATCGCGTTCGCTGCGGGTAGTGTTTTCCTCTCGATGAAGAGCCCCATGTCTGTGATCGATTTCTGTATCGGCAGCTCTAGGTCTTCCATGACCGGTATCTCGCATGAGAACGATGCGAATCCGTGTTTCTTGCCGCCAGGGGACAGTAGTTGTATGCCGCGGGATATGAACAGCTCAAATCCTTTGAGGCTGTATGGGCTGTCTGTGTAGAACGCGTCGAACATGCGCAGGAATCGTGCAGGCAGTGGCTTGCGCAGGTCATGACATGCCACTACAAGGGGTAGCTTTTCGCGCTTCGCGATCTCTGCGATCCGCGTGCTTATTTTCTCGTCGATCTCAAAGAGCGCCACCTCAGAGAAATGCCCGCTCGCCGCAAGTGTCAATGAGAAGAAGTCGTCGTCGCCAAGCACAGCTAGCCGTCCGCCTGCTCCGCATTGGTTTACTACGTATTTCGCTCGTTCTGCCAGGTCGGTAGATCTCACTCTCAGCTGGCAGTATTTAGGGTCTGAAGGCAGCCGCCAGGCGTCGAACGAACGGAATTCTTCAGGAGCACCTATAAGATTTGCCTTGAGTGAGATTTTGTCTCCGATGACATCGGCAAGCCCTCTCTCTTTGAGTCCCTCGATTATCTCTACCATAACAGGGATCGGGTATCCGAGGTTCTCTATGGTATCCCAGAGTGTGTCTTGGCTCTCGATCGCGCTTATCGCGGCGATGAGTTCGTCTGAAGAGAGTTTGAGGCAAGGTTTATCCGTATGCTCGCTCATGTTCTTAGAGATCTCGTTGGCCGCCGCTTGCGCTTTGGATAGATCCATGTTGCGTCCGGCTGCTTGATTGATGGCATTATCGTTTATTGGTGCGAGCTCGCCTGCGCCGTTCTGTTCAAGGTACTTCTCGTAGATGCCGGGGCAGTCGCTGCGCAGTTTGCATTCAGAGCATACTGGCGCTTGCCTTTTCAGGTTGTCGTATACTGTCAAGAACCGTGAGGAGTGCTCGCTTTCTCTCCCTAGCATGCAGGGGGGTATTCCTTCGATGTGCACTATGAAATTCACAGAGTCTATCGCGTTGAGCACCCCTTGGTGCATGTCGCTATATCGTGGGATCGCTGCTCCCGGTTTTGGCGGGGCGAAGTGGAGTATGACGTTCTTCATGCCTATCGCGTCAAGCCCCATTATCATGTCTAGGAGATGGTAGTTGTTCTCAGGAAGTGCGGGGATCATGGCTGCGGCGTGCAGGTTGTATGCGAGCAGCATCGTCATCCCTTGGAGGCTGTCTAAATAGGCTAGGTTGAATCCTGCAGCGTCGCCAGATAGGAAAAGCTCGTCTTCGAATGGTGTCACAAATATGTTGAGCCCTTTGATGTTAGAGAGGTATGCCACGTCCTCTCTTGTCTTGAAGGATCTGCCGTTTGTGATCAGGAGTATGTCTTTTGGTTTGTTGTCTCCTATTCGGGTCAGGATCTCGTGGAACCCTGGGTGAGTGGTGGGCTCTTTGCCGTTGATGATAAGAGTGTCTTGGTAGGTCGCTCTGGTTGCCTCGAAGATAATAGATTCTATTGGTTTCTCTGTCCCGTCTTTGTCGAATAGGCAGATCGATACCTGGGCCATGGTGTGCCGGATTCCGTGTCCCTTTTTAATTGTTGCAATGTTTTATCTCGATATCGAGATACGGATTGTCGATTGTGGCGCGTTTTGTCTCAAATCCTGATTCGTGCAGCATCGCCTTCCATTCAGCTGCGCTCATCACAGCCGGGATGTCTGAGTTTCTGTCAGTCGCGTGCCAGGGGAAGAATGAGCTGCTTGTCTGAATGGCGCTTCTGTCCCAGACCCTCACTACCGCGGTCCCGTCTTTGTCGAGTAGCCCTCTGATACGATTGAGATGGTCTCTGCACTCGCTTCTTGTGCGCGACAACAGCTCCCAATAATCAGTGATTGAGTGGTATCTGCCGGTCTTGGGCAGATGGTCGCGAAATTCTATCCCGTTCTTTTCGAGTTCTTCTGCGGATCTGACCATTGCAGCGTTCGCGTTGTTCTCGGTGTTGATCTGTTCTATCGGTGCGTAATCCTCCTGGTATCTGATGAAATCTCTCATGAGTGGATGTATTATAAGGCTTCTTGGGCAGTTCTTATTGATTGGGTTTCCATGCTCATGGATCATTTCTTCGGCGTCGTCAGGCGTTAACAGGTGATTGAGTTTGATCTGATAGGAGTATTCCCTCACTTCAAAGTCTTCTCTGAGCAGTCGAAGCAATCTCTTGCGCACCTCCGAGTCGAGAGGCAATGAGTCGAACCTGGCCAGAGGATGTATAGAAAAATGCACGCGCAGGAAGTCTTCCATATCTTTGACGGTGAATGTCGGGCCTGCGAATGGCCAAAGATACGGGTGTAGCTCGCCAAGTGTCTTGTGGGCGATCCTGATTTTGTAGTTCTCGTACTCCAGAGTCTTTGGGATCGGAGTGTAGAACGTGAAGAATGGCCTCACCTTAATCTGCCAGCACTTCCACATCCCTGAGATGAGGAGGTCAAGCGATTGATCAGGCAGTCCGGTCAGGCAGAATATGAAGAGTTCGCGGTTGAGGAATCCTGCGTCGAGCAGTGTCTGGATGCTTTTCTCAAATACTCCAGTCGTCACGATTCGATTGTATCTTTTGATGTTGACCTCTTCGCTTGCGGACTCAAGAGGCACTTCAACGTGTGTGAACCCTGCTAGCTTCATTTTTCTGGCGATTGAAGGAGTCAATAGCTGCGGCGCTATTCCTTCTGGCGCTTCAAGTGTCACTTTCATCCCGCTCTCGATGATCGCATCTAGTACCTTCTCGAAATGGTTGGATGCGTTCACGAGGAGGTTTGATTCCCATGCGCGGAAATTGGTGATGCCATATGTGTCGTGGGCGTCTTTGATCTCGTTGAATGTCAGTCTCCAGTCCCGGAAGCTCATGTTCCTTCCTTCTATTATGTGCACGGAGCAGTATGAGCAGGAGTATGGGCATCCTCTGGTGCTCTTGAACATGTGATAGTCAGGCACATAATCCATTATCGAGATGTCGCTTGGGTATGGCTCTGCTTCAGGTATGATTCCGATATGGACTTCGTCTGCCCCGGCTTCTTTGACGTATTCCGGGCATAGGCTTGCCAGTATTCCACCGACGGTCACCTTGGATCTGGGAAATACCTCTTTGCATATCCGGATCATTATCGCGACTGACTTCGCGTGAAATGTCATGCTGGTAGTGATGTATATCTCATCTGGCGCTTCTTGTTTTGATAGAAGTTCCCTGCATTCTTCAAACGAGTTGCCTATCAGGTATACGGGGTACCTTTTGGTGGATTTCCCGTCGAGTCCCGGCGTCCGGTATTCCATCAGGTGCAGCCGCTCTCTGGTCGGGTCTGCGCTGTGCGGCCCGAAGTCGAGCATCTTGACATGATGCCCTTGGTCTTTGAGCCATGCGCCGATCTTCAGCAGCCCGTAGGGTAGGCTAGCGTCCACCAGGTTCTGCAGCACGACCCATTTGAAGATGCTCTCGTTCTTCGAGTCTGGCAGCGAGACTTCAGGTATCGTCGGCACAACCTCCTCAACAGGCGGTCGGATCAGGAGGAATCGCTTTGGCATAGCAGGAGCGGGCAATCCTATCTTCTATATAACGGCTGTTGTTAGATCGGTTTTCAGGAGAATGTTTTTATATCGCGTTTCAGTGCATCCTGTTGTCGATGATGAGGTTATTCCCGCCTGATAAGTGATGAGCGTAGAACCTGCTGAGACTCTCTTTCCGGTTATCGGTGATAGCATGGCAAAAAAGAAAGGCAAGGCGCCCTCTCGCGAGAAGTCCGTATTCAGGCTGCCGGGTTTCGATCCAGCCCACCACATCGCCATAATAGTCTTGGGCTGCAAGCCTTACATCAAGGGCAAGGAGATCAGCCCTGAGCTCCAGGCTCGGGTTGGCAAGGGGGTCGAGTTGTACCAGAGGGATTTTGGGGATTTCCTCTTGTTCACAGGAGGCAGTCCGTTCTCTGGCATGCCTGAAGCTTTGATAATGAAGTCCTTGGCCCCTATGGTCCCAAGGGAGGATATCGTCCTTGAGATGCATTCCCGATCGACTAGGGAGAACGCGGTGCTGTCGAAGAGAATCCTTCTTAGGAAGGGCGTTGGAGACATCATTCTGGTCACGTCCCCTTATCACGTCCAGAGGGCGTTGTCTATATTTAAGGAAGTGTTTGGGGATAACTTCCGGATCCAGGCTGCGGCTTCTGACTACTATCCTGCTCTTCGCATCCGTCTCTGGAAGCGGATTGTGGAGGCAGCTAAATCATCGCATCTGTTTCCTGAGCGCTGGCTTCAGAGGGTAGGGTGACCTTATCGTCAGGTCATGGGTTATGGTCACTCGCACTTTTATACACCTGATTATTTTTATGCCATCATGAAGCATATCTATCTGGATAATGCCGCCACGACAAGGATGGATGATTGTGTTCTCGATGAGATGATTCCTTATCTAAAAGACGATTTCGGGAATCCTTCATCTCAGCATAGGCTTGGCGAGCGCGCGTCTGACGCGATTGAAAAAGCCCGCGAAATCATCGCCAGGTCAGTTAACTCCAAGCCAGACCAGGTCATTTTCACTTCAGGAGGCACAGAAAGCTGCAATATAGGTATGGGGATGGCCTTGGCAGTTCATAAAAAAGACCCATCGAAGAATACGATCATCATCTCACCGATCGAGCATCCGGCGGTCAGGGAATCCGCCATGTCATTGCGTCAAGAAGGGTTGGATGTTATAGAGACCGGGATCTCAAGTGAGGGCATTGTCGCTGCAGCAAGCTTCCGGCCCCGCCGCCCAGGTGATATCTGTCTCACTGCTTTGATGCATGTCAATAACGAGATAGGGACAATCCAACCTGTCGAAGAAGTGGCGAAGGTATGCCAAGAGACCGACACCCCTTTTTTCGTCGATTGCGTCCAATCCTTCCTTAAACTGCCTCTCGATTTCAAGAGGATCGGAGCATCGGGCATCGCGGTCAGCGCCCACAAGATCCATGGTCCAAAAGGTGTCGGCGCAATCATTGTGTCAGAGGATGCTCCATTCAAGAATATGGTGTTTGGCGGCGATCAGGAGTTCGGCAAGCGGGCAGGCACGCCGTCTGTTGCGAATATTGTTGGTTTTGGTGCTGCGGTGAAGTTAGGGTTCCCGCTCGATGAAGACAAGACGAAAAGTATCGCCATCCTAAGGGATCGCCTCATTGATGGATTGATAGATTCGATTCCATGCGCCATTCTAAACGGCTCAAGAGAAGATAGGATCTGCAATAATGTTAATGTCTCATTCGATGGCATCGAAGCGAGAGCTCTGCTCGAATGGCTCGATGAGAGATATATCAGTGCATCTGCTGGCTCTGCCTGCTCTTCCCGCCAGCTTGAGCCGTCGCGGATATTGACTGCTGTGGGCTTTCCACCGAAGAGGGCTCTTGGATCTGTCAGGTTTTCCCTCAGCAAAGACACATCTCGTGAGGAGATAGATGCGACGATCGATTTTGTCTCGCAAGGAGTCTCTATCCTGCGCCAGCATTGATATTGACCAGTTTTATCTGTTCTTCGAGTCACTAAAGTCATGGTATTTGTTTAGCGCCCTAAGGTCGAAATCCGCTCGTTTATAGACGCTGGCGCGTCGCGGGGGTTGCCCCATCCGGGGCGCAGCGCCCTCGATGTTATCGTCGAGGATTTCGAAGGCGCTAAACATCTATGAGAATTCTTGGGTTATAGTTGATTTTCTGTAGTTCCTC
>JBBSWF010000057.1:0-1319 GCA_038046365.1 Nanobdellota archaeon | reverse complement strand
TTAGACATCAGAAATAGATCATTTTGTCAAAAACCGAATTGTTCAAAGTTCTCTGTATTTTATTGTATATCATCTCTGGCTGGAATACGGAGATTAGGTCCATATCCATCGGAGTCCCTGAGTTGCTCACATATTTGTATCGCTCGATAGATGTGACTATGTAGGCCAGGTCCATCGCTGGGTAAAGATTCATAAGGAATGTCTTGTTGGTTTCATCATCGCATAGACTGCCGTCTGCTTTCACTACTTGCAGGTTTGGGTGGTCTACATAAGATGCTGTCCGCCGGATCCTCTGCATGAATGCCTCTGCGTTTCTTTGGTCCGATAATTCCATCGGGTTGGTTGCAGTCATTTTGGTTATAGTGGTTATTTTTGGATTTCGCCCAAGCACGGCATTATAGAACCATCCATCTCCCTTGGCACTCTTTCCGGCGACAAGCTCGCGCATCAGGGTCAGTGTGAAATCATCTCTGGCTTCTGGTAATTGTGGCACCTTTTCGATACCGCCTGAGAACACGTCTCTTATCTTAGCGAATGGTTCATAATCTTCGCCATGTCGGCATATATGCTCTGTCAGTTTCTTTGACTGGTCGAACAGCACTGATGAGAATGACAGGAAATCCTGTGTCGTTTGATTCTCCCGTTTCGCGCAGTTGCCGATCGCCAGCACGCTCAGTTTGGTCAGTATCTGCCTGCTGGCTATCTCTTTTAGGGCGGCTAGCACGTCGCGGGATTTCGTCCCTACATAATCCAGGCTTATGATATCGAATCTGCGTGAAGTCTGGGCCAGATAATCCACATCTTTGCTAAGCACGACCTCGATTCCAAGTCCAGCCCGCTTCAGCCTGTCCGCCCTGGTCGCATCGAGTTCGAGCCCTACGATATTCTTCCGAGGAATCCCGAGCGGGTCGTACACCTCTTTGACCTCTATCGCTTCCTGCCCGTCCTGCTCTGCGCCTGGGAAACATAGGACTTTCACCTCGCTGGGCCTGCGCGCGGTCAGCAGGTTGTTCTTGATGAACTCGCGCAGCTTGTCCCTTGAAGCCCTCTTCGCGGGGTCATCATAGCTTTTCATGGTTCCGATACTAGCTGTCGATTTAAAAAGTCCAGCCAGGACGCGCCCAGGTAATTCTGTCTCAATGGTGCCTGGCGCTGCGGCCCTGGCGGTCTCGGCGCCGGGTCCCCGTCGGGGTGGCGTCGAAGGCCGTGGAGCGAAGCGACACGGCCGTAGACCGCCTTTGGCCGCAGCTCCAACTACTCGATTATCTGTATTTGTATAGCTCTTTAGCATAGGTTTGTGGTGAGCATGCGTTGGAGTT
>JBBSWF010000056.1:0-1383 GCA_038046365.1 Nanobdellota archaeon | reverse complement strand
GGCAGTGTCAAGTCTTTTCTGTAAATTCTCCTCAGGGCTTTATTCTCAAGGGTTTTCATTGACACGATTATGCCGCAACCCTTTGCATCCTTGATGCCAGAATCCTTGTAAGGATTGCCTTTGCCTCCCTGGTCATACTCACGCCATTCCATTTGAGTTCTTTGAGCTGCCAATAAACCATGGTGAGCCCACGCTCCTCATTCTGAAACCGGCCTGCCACCTTCACCCTTCTCTTGACCTCCTTGAAACTCCTCTCCACTATATTGGTCGTCCGTATCTTGAGCCAATGCTGATAAGGATATTTATAATAGGTCAGACAGTCTTCAATATTCTCGATCAGGCACTCTACTGCTGAGGGATACTTCAGGCTCCACTTCTTCTTGAACAGTTCCAAGGCTTCCTTCGCATGTTCATAGGTCGAGGCGTAAAATACCTTCCGCAAGGACGCCATTACTGACGCCTTGTCATCTTCCAGTACCTTGTCCAGCACGTTGTCTGTCCTGTGCTTGGTGCAGCGCTGTTTGTCCGATTCAGGGAAGACTTCATCCACAGCCTTGATAAGGCCGGGACAGCCATCTATAACTGTGAGCATCGGGGCGCCCATTCCCCGCCTCAGCAGATCCTCCAGAAAACCCTTCCATGCATTGTACGATTCACTGTTGCCAAGCGACACGCCCACAAGCTCCCTGCTGCCGTCCTCCAAAAACGCCCAGGCCACCAGTACCGCCTCTTTCTGTGTCGTGCCGGACCTTACCCCTAACCGTACTCCGTCAAGGACAAGATAGACAACCTCCAGCATCGATAAGTCCCTCTTTTTCCATTTATTGAACTCATCAACAATCCTGCCGCTGATCCTCAGGACATTCTGATGGCTCAGGCCTTTCGTGCCTATGAGCTTGCCCACCGCTTTCTTTACTTTCCTGCTGGACAGCCCGTTCATGTACAAAAGAGGTATGATTTCCTGTATTTCATCTGCCTGTGTAACCCGCGGCGGCAGTATCTGAGAATGAAAAGGGCCGCCTGCGTTCCTTGCCTGTGGCATCCGTATCCCGATATCACCGCTGCCGATCTTTACCGTCCTGGGTTTCGACCCGTTCCGGCTCCCTTTCGCCAAGACGGTCCTTTCATAGTGGTCTCTTGCAAGGTGTGCAGTTATTTCTTCCTCAACCGCCACCTGCAGCATCATCCTTGCCCCGATCCTCGTCAGCTCTGTCAACGGCGGCATTGACATAAACTCCTCCAGACCCTTCTCAATGACTTTTTTCGACTTCTTTGATAAACTCTTCTTCATGGGTATAATTCTCCTTTCTCTCCTTGAGAGACTGTTTTTGCCATTGAGAATTATACCCTGATTCATATTTACAGAATTGATGTTACACTATC
>JBBSWF010000055.1:0-14159 GCA_038046365.1 Nanobdellota archaeon | reverse complement strand
GACGAGTAAGCGCGGCGGAAGGGGGTCATAGGGGGTCGCAGCCCCCTATTTCACTCTTGTTGGGATATGATCGACTATCCTCTTTTTCACGCTCTGAACACTCTGCCCAGAGATAAAGAAAATCACCTTACCTTCAATGAGAATCTTCTCCAACTCCTTGCACATATCAGGCGATGCGTCCACATACAGATCCGCGACTGTCTCATCCACATCAGAGATTATCAAGCGGACTTGGTCATTCCATCTGACATCAGAAGCCACAGGCTCACCTCTTGCTTCCTGCAAGGACGACCTGAGCAAGAAGGGCCTCAAGTTGGACGTACTCATCAGCGCCCTCGACCATGCGGAACTCCACCTCGCCGCACTTGTCGATGAGCTGGACCTTTGACCGGTCGTCGATGTCAAGATCCCAGACAGACTTCTGGAGCTGCTTGATCAGATCAACCCCTGAGAGGGAGTATTCGAGCATGACTTGGAGGAGCTTCTCCCTAGCCGGGATGAACTTGCCCTGGAGAGCCAACGAGAGGACATTGACGATCTCTTTAGGCTCGGCAACGGATGCGACCGAGAACACGATCTTTGAAGTGATATGATCCCCCATCGCGGCGCACGCCTGCAAGATGTTCTCAAGACGCCTACAATCGCCACCAGAGACCTCAAACAGGGCCTCTAACGCATCAGGATCAATCTTGAGGCCCTCTTGAGAGACTATGTTCTTCACCAGCGCGATGATATCGTCTCGCGAGAGCGGGCGGAATCTGAAGATCGCGCACCGTGACTGGATAGGATCCAGGATCTTGGAAGAATAATTAGCGGACAGGATAAACCTGCAGGTCTGAGTGAAGTTCTCCATGGTGCGCCTGAGCGCCTGCTGTGCCTCTTTGGTTAAGGCATCGCACTCATCGAGATAAATGAGTTTGAAAGGAACGTCACCAATTGATCTTGTGCGAGCGAAGTCTTTGACCTTGACACGCACGACATCGATCCCGCGCTCATCTGACGCGTTGAGCTCTAGAAAATTCTCGCGCCAGACATCGCCGAACAGCGTCTTTGCCACGACTAATGATAACGTGGTCTTGCCGACGCCTGCAGGGCCGACGAAGAGGAGGTGTGGCAGGTTTTTTTGCTCCACTAACGCCTTCACCCTCTGGACAATCTCAGTCTGGCCCTTTATGTCATCAAACTTGTGGGGGCGGTACTTCTCAGTCCAGATAGAGTAATCCATAATGACGTGCATCGCGGACCGGTTTAAAAAAGGTTCGGTATTAACGAATCGGATGGATTTGTCGAGTGAACAGGCATTCGAATAAGCCATCTCGTATTTGTATAGCTCATTCGAGAACTCGGGCAGCGCCATAAGGTCGAAACTCCTTTGTCAAACATTTCTTTTGGCGCGGCGAGGGGACGCTCCATCGGGAACGCCGCCCCCTCGCCGATAACCGCAAGAGTTTCGAAGGCGCTGCCCGAGTTCAAAGCCCTGACAGCGGCTTCTCGCATGTCGATATCATCTTTTGATTCATCGCAAATTTTTCGACGAAAAATTCGCTCTGATGATAGATTAATCGTCATGCTCGACCTGAGGCCGCGGTCAGGGCTGTCAAGAGCTATACAAATACGCCATCTCATCTGAGCTTGGAGGTCAGATCTCTCCATAAACGCCGGATGGGGAAGTCCGTTGCGCCTGATGCAGCCGTCTTCTCTATCGCGGCCATATGCAACTTTGCACCGTCATAATCGCATGCATACCTCGCCCCGAGCGGAGCCGTCTTTCGAGGATCGATCTGGTCATTTATTAGGTCACACGCCTGCTTGCCAGTGACCGGATCTGAGATCGTGATCCCATCATACACTAATGATGAGACATCGACAAATTCAGAGAACGGGACGCCCTGGTTGTCGAAGCTAAATAGCACGTCTTTCTCCAGGAACCCAAAATACTGGCGATCCGACTTTTTCATTATGAAAATGTTATCAAACCTTGTAGAATTCACAAGCGGGTCCTTGAACACTCTAGTATTTGGCTTGTCAAAGAATTGCCGGATGTCTCCCAGATACGCATCTATCACCAACTCCTGGGCACGCTTCAAAGACGGCTTGCCGGCAGGCGGAGCGATGGCTGCACCAGTAAATAGCGACGAGGTCTCAGGTTTGACAATAACTGCCTGCAAGGCATGATTATAAGAGACTGCTCCTGTGCACGAATTGAACACGCCATTATCGATGGCTGCGCCGTCGCAGGCATGCTCACTGAGGCCTAACGCCTTTAGGAAACTCTTACTCGAATCATCGATCGGAACGTTAATTGATGCGCCAAAAGCAATCTTATTACCAAAATACCTAAGGGCGCAGAAGTTATTGACACAAGGAACTCCCATGCCTCCTCTTGAGCAGGTCTGGCCCAGATAATCCCTAATCGACACTGACTCTAACGATGAGCTAGAGATGACGTTTAAGACATCATCATATCCGCCACAGAAGAGCGCATAATCATAAGGCGACTGCGCGGAGGCGAGGTCTAACAACTCCAATGCAATCGCCTTAGTCCGGCTAGTCCAATTGCCATCCTGGCACAATTCATCCATGAAATATTGCCCGTCTGAGAGGCATGCTGGACCATACAGCGAACACTGAATCCTTGCGCTCACAGGAGCATTTGGACCAAAGCACCTGTCTGGCAAATAATTATTCTGCACGTTTCCCATCGGATTGACAAGGCAGTCAGACTTTCGCGGACAGAACCCCTTACCCGAACGATCAGGAGTGAGCTTGCTTATCGCTTCGATCCATTCTCCTCTGATGCAGCGGAATCCTCTCGTGATCCTCAATTCAGCATCATTTGATTGGTCTGGGACGCAAGATCTGCCATCCCAGCAAGAATCACCAGCCACGCAGCAGTCCTTATCAGACGGGTCGGTCGGATTGGCTGATAGCTTCAAGTCTTTGTTAGACTGCGTTGAGACCCATCCCATTGACTTAGGAGAACAATACAAATTCAGATTAGGCTGGCCATTGATATCGTGCGCCAAAGCGCAAGCATCCACCTGTTGGATGAGCGAAAGTGACGGCTTGTGCGTGTCCTTTAAAGACAATATCGGATCGCTTAGAGACATGCCGCAACCAAACAGCCTGCCAACCGCGGCAAGAACACGCGAACTTGTGCCTTGGACAAGATTGCCATTTGCGATAAACGTGGAGTTCCAGCAGGCGCCTGGAGTGGACGCATCAAACGGATATCGGACGGCGCCAGAGGAGGATGACCCTGACATCAGCCCCTGATTCTCTGCGCAAGATGCAACCCCTCCAGACTCGACACACCCATAAGGGCAATCCTGAGAAAAGGTCCAGTTAAAGTTGAAACCACATGTCTTGAGATTGTTCTGGTCACAATATTTCGAACCCGGGACACACACAATCCTTGTCTGATCGGCCGGCGGATTGGGATCATTATAGAATTCTGGACGGTCATCTGGCTCACCGCAACAGGCAGCGCCTGTCCAGCTCAACCCAGATGACGTGCAAGAGGATTTACCCTTGGAATCTAGCGATGCCGCCCAGGTCTCATCAGATGCGCAGTATGCAGTAGACGGGATTGGCATGCGCCAGACCTGGATGTTGAACCTCGATCTTGCTTTGATGCCCCCATTAAACGATCCTCCCACCGAAATCTGTGGGGTTGCATCAAGAACGATCGGCTTTGATAGCACGACTGATTGGGCTGAGCTGTCCGCCGAGCAATTCAGATATCTAGCCGTGACATTCCATTGCATCAGAATCTTATGCTGAGAACCCCTAATCCATGAGCTGACAGGAACCTTAGCTGACGCGACAACTCCCTCTGAGGCATACGCGCATTGGACTGAACCATCAAGGGACTTGTCTAGATATATCTCATCGTTTGCATCTTTGAAATAATGGAAAAATCTGTACTGCCCACCATCATTGCCGTTCCAATCTGGAATAACGTCCAAGGATATTGCTCCCGCAGATGGATTAAGGATGAGGCTCGCAAGCACTTTCTTAGGCTCATCGGTCGATTGCATGAACGTCTCATATCTTAGGCCTATCCTTTCAGAGGCGCCAATCGTGACAAAATTCGCGCTAGCAATTGGATCGTCATCACCTGCGCATTCCTTAATGATGAACTTGCTTGAATCCGAAGCAGGATCTTCACGCACACACGCAACATCGTGCCATTTGGTCTCTGTGGCTGAGATCACTTTTGACCTCGACGCCTTAGTAAATGAGCAACTATCCACTACCTGTATGAACAATGACGTGAGAGAATTTGGCACCTGCGCGCCATCACAGCTTAGGTATGCGTCTAACGAGCATATACTCTCACAAGGCGCAGGAATCGCAGGGACCTTCGCTGAAGCGAATGCAGTGCAAGAGACGTTATCCCCCTCAGAGCACTTACCAGTACAATCAAATGCGCCGATGGAGGAAGGAGTGTCGAAACGAATCCCGGACTTAGCGATTCGAGAGAAAAGATAGCTAATTGGCGTACCCTGCGGGCTTGACGCTCCAAGGCAGACTGCGCGTTCTTCTTTATAAAGAGTCGCACTACCGGATTCAGCAGTTATTGTCACATGGTCTATTGCCTTGGCAAACACTGAGAAGGAGAGGATGACTGTGATAGTTAAGAATAAGACAAACCATGATCCGTTTCTACGAAAAATGACACCATCCATCATCTGCTCTCGGGCAAATCGAGTATAAAAACGCATCGAATCCAGAAATGATCCCGGACCTTACTATCTCATCATTCCAGAACAGTTCGCATGCATGATTCAATCAGGAACTCCTTGCCTAGACCATTGCACAATGACTGGTCATGCGACTCTTTGGCAATCCTGACCGCGCTTCTCAATTTCTCAGCAGCGACCCGATCAATCTTAGACAAAGCCTCCATATAACACCTCACCTTGTCTGGCAAGCCTGGCAATCCTTCACAGATCTCCGGATCGCTAGACAACTCCGCAGACAACTCATGAGCACGATAATCACAATCAGCCTCACCTCTGGCGTCTAATTCTGCGCATCTACTGAAATTGTCGTCAATAACTGCCAACTGCGCAACCAATGCCGCTTTCTGATCACCTGCTGCCACAACCTCATCGCGGACCAGAACCTCTTTAGCATAACCCAAACATCTTTCCTTAACTTCCTGAGGCTTACCAAGACAGGAATAGGCATCCTGAGGGCCAGAAGGACCAGATCGCATACTCCGGATCTCCTCGCCCAGATCCTTGACTACAGATCGAGTCGCTAGAATGGTGATCGCACTCCAATAAGAAGATAAAATCAAAATGACAAACAGGACGATTGAAACCCCCTTAAATAAGTCAGTCTTCTTCTTATGGTGGTATGCGGTCTCTGATAGAGTAATCGCATCATCGCTATACCCTGCTTTCTTCAATTTCGAGGATGCTTCTTCGCAAGAGTAACCCCTCTTTCGACATTCCATAAGGTAAGCAAGAGCAGGATGCATAGTCTTTGAGGAAGTCATGTTCTCACGGGCAGGCCCAATATTCACAGGTCGACGGCAGTATGCACGATTCGCCGGCTAAGAGGAGGTTAGCGCCGTTGTTGTCAGGATCGTCCTTGATATAACATCCGCCATAGGTCCCGATATTACCCTTTAAGATGACCTCCTGGAAAGCATTGTAAGGCCAACTCAATTGGCCATCGAACAACCCCATAAACAGGATCGGAGAGTTCTTAGGACATGTCTGGCCCGGATAACAAGCCGAAAAAGACGATGCTGCCGAACCATACGACGAACCAGTAAACAATTGATCTGCTATCCACATCTTACTGACCCCTGGGAACGTCGTGAAACCAGACACTCCTCCCGGTCTTGGGTCGTTTGGAGCCTTGATCAAGAATGTGCAGTGGCCAGTTTGAACACACGATGGGAGAGGGACTATCTTAGAATCACGCGCATAATCCCAACAAGTGCTTCCAGTGCTTGGCACTACAGTAGTCCCCATCAAAACGCAACTAGTCTGCGTTTGCGAAGAAGTGGACTTGACATTTGCGCCCTGAATGGTTCCGGTGGCTTCAATATTCCCTGCTACCTTGATATTGCCATTTAGATTATAAGTGCCCGACTGGCAAGTCTGCTGGCCAAAGACTAGCGGAATCTCAAGGAGCAACAAAGCAAGAACAAAAATCATAACAACAAACAGTCCTCCAACACCGGTCTTGAGTTCCATATCATTCTCCTTAATTAGATGAAGTCTCGGCATGCTTCACGATCAGATTCGCGCTCACACTCGACTGGAAGTCGTAAGTGAGCTCAATTGTTATCGGGAACGTGTAATCGCCGGGAGCACCGATTGCCTGAGTGCAAGTAATAGTCTTGGTCTTATCATAGAGCTGGACAAAACCGTTGCTTGACTTGGTGCCTCCGTTCAATCCCTGGCACTCGATATCCCCTGCGAGAGACTTCACATCAACGAAGACTTTATCCTCCTTTCCTCTAACGGACGTATCACACTTCGAATCTTTCTCGAAGAGGCGTCCTTCGATATCGACTTGCCTGATGCCAAATGTGAACCCGATCTTGTTTTGAGCTCGCGGGGACTCAACAAGATTCTCGACCTGCAGAGGCGCGCCTGAGTTGTAAACTGGCTTTACGCCCGACAATTCACATAACCCCCCGGGTCTTGGGTTTAGTATATCTGAGCGCACACAAAGCTGGCTTGCGGCGATAGTGCCATAACCATAACACACCTGCGCGGTGATCGGAAATGTCAAGGCGGTGCCTGTGATTCGCGCCTTGTGGTTGAGGCCAGAAAAAGCAGTAGTAACAATGTTTGACTCCACAATATTGTTTTGGACATCCTTTCGTCTTGGAACAAGCTCTTCTGGAGCATTCTTGATAAGATCGGATGACTTCATACTAAACTCCTCTGGATTTAGACCAAGGACACTAACTGTAACCTTCTCTTTAGGCAATGCATACTCCCCAAGATTCCTGGCTCTCACCACAACATCAAACGGCGCAGAACCGCCATCGAATGTCTCAGCAGGAGGCGCGTTAGGCTCAAAAGACACCTCCAACCCCCTCTGACCGCCGATAAATGGAGTGCCTACAGGGGTTCCTGTGCCCTGCTGGTTACAGGCAGAGATAAGCGCGATGACAGCCAATAGAACGATGAATCTTGACAATGGAGATGCGTTTGCCATATATGACACCCTCTGAAACCGTTTATATAAACTTTTTGAAATCTAGGGCCTTGCGCGGATATTCACCTATTGGGCAGTTTCTTAGGTCGAAAGGTCTACGTTCTTATCAGGAAGGACTAATTTCCGCGCAAGGCCCCCGATGACACAACTTATAAATACATGTTCAAACAAATTGTAATAATAGTTATACAATTGAAAAGAGGTCATAAAAAATGAAAAAACTGGGTTTTTTGGGAGTTCTGTTTGTTTTAACATTAATGACAATTGGTGTTGCCACTGCAAGTACCTTGACAATTAGACCGAACGCACAAGGATATTATTCTGGATGGACTAATTCTGATTGTAGTTCTGGTTCATCTGAATGGGAATGCGTTGATGAAAATCCAGCAAATACTACAGACAATCTTTACACAAGTGCAAAAAATACTTATGAATCATTTGCATTTCAAGATACAGGATTTACAACTGAAACAATAAACAGTGTCACACTATATTTCTATGGTCAAAGGTATAGTAGCACAAGATACCAATTACAACCTTTGATAAGAGCAAGCAGTACTGATTATCTTGGCTCTCTAAAAAGCTTGACATCAAGCTATGCTTACTACACTGAAACATATACAACAAATCCCGCAACAGGTTCGGCATGGACGATTGCTGAAGTCAACGCACTTGAAGCTGGAATGAAATCATATAGTACAAGTTATGGCGGAAGAATCGCACAAGTCTATGCAGTTGTTGACTACTCCGTTCCAGATTCCTGCTCAGATACCGATGGAGGTAATATAATCTCTATTTTTGGAACTGCATCTGGATATTTGAACAGCACTCCTTATTCAAGTGACGATTATTGCGTAGACACAAGTAACACCATGGAATACTACTGCTCTGGTGCTTATGAGCAGAGTCAGCAGCAAAGTTGTGGGACAGACGGATATGTTGGAAGCAATTACTGCATGAGTGGAGATGTTTACAGGAATTACACGGATTATTCCTGTGGAAGCGGTGCATGCTCTTCAAACACATCCACAATACTACAGCAAGACTGTGTTACTGGGCAATATTGTGGCAGTGGTCAATGCTTGTGGAGTGATTCCTGCTCAGATACCGATGGAGGATATATTCCATTAGTATTCGGTAATGTAACAGGATCCCTGAACCAGAGCTATTATGGCTATACCGATTATTGCATAGACAACACAACAATCATGGAATACTATTGTTCTGGTAGCTATTCCAATAGTTGGAGTTCAAGCTGTGCAGGTAATTTAACCACAATTTGCTCAAATGGACGGTGCATTTAATAGCACATCTATTTTTTCTTTTTTTGGTTTCTATTTTATGACGGAAAACTGCCCTTAGATTCATCGAGAATCACCAAGTATACATCCTTTCCGAGAAACTCTTTAGGACAGTCTACTCAAAAAACTTCCTGTGAAAATGTCTGCAGTTCCTTCTGATTCATTTTCGTAACCCAATTTGGGACAGCGCCAAAAATTCATCGAGAAGGAAGGATTTCTACGCTTGTGGTCATAGTCCTTCGATAACCATAACTCAATTCAGTTATTAGCGGCGTGACAAACGCTGATCCGGTGCTTGGAGAGACATACTCGCACGCGATTGTCGCCTTGCCGTTAACCAGGCGGATATACCCCTGGCTGTCGACTGGCTTGCAGGAAGGCGTGATGCTAGTCCCTGCGACTTCCATGCGGTCAAGCCTCACTCGGTCAACCTCATCAAACTCGATTCCCCTCGGATCATACGGCGAACACTTGTTCAGATAGACCGCACCCGGCATAAACACCTCACCGCCGCCAATGTTTGAGATGTCAACTTGGAACCTCGTGCGGCCAGTTGACGGCTCAAGATAGATTCCACCTACAGCGACCGGAGCGCCTTGAGTGCCGCCTGACGTTGATTTAGCAATGCAAGGCTTTGTCTTAGCAGCAGGACTGAACGGATCAGGATCGATGCAGACATTCTCAGAAGAGACAGTCTTATATTGGTAGCATACTGTCGCAAGCAGAGGAGAGACCGGGTAGCGATCAACATTTAGCGCCTTCAGATTCCTGATAACTCCCTTGAATGAGACATAATCAAAAGTCCCGTCCATATTGAACTGGGTCTTGCCTTCCAATCTAGGGATAGGCTGGCCGAACGCCGAGATTCCGGTTATGATAGACGGGTCGAATCCGGAGATGTAGACGCGGTCAGACGCGCCACCCACCCTCTCTGCACCTACATTCTGGACCTTCATCAACACATCAAATGGCTGATCATCGAATATCCTTGACGGCGGAAGATTCGGCATGAACTGTATGCGGACACCGTCAGAGCCCACTCTATACTCTGCAGTAGGTCTCGGCTGAGATTTTCCGCCAGTTCCATAGATCCCCCCCTGGCAGGACATAAGCGAGAGGATAATCAGAATAGACAAGACGAAGCGTACGCGGCTCATTTCCATGGTGTTGTCGCTCTAAGCTTTGTATATAAATTTATCTTGACGTTGTGATCAATGCACGGCGTTCGATTCTTAATGCCTTACTGATAGATTGGGTATATCCGTATTTTAGGGTGATTGTAAGCGGGGCAAGATATGAACCTAGCGCTTTAGGAAATGTGTTTGTAGCCACACAATTGACATGAGCCTTTCCCTCTTCGAGGAATGCCCTAGGCTCGCAATCAAGAGGTGTGTCAGTCAACCTTGCGCTGACTTGGACCACATCAAAAAGATCCTTAGTGGCGCCAAACGGCTGGCAGGCAAGCGAGACCTTAGTCGGATCGACAACCCAGCCACTACCTGCATTGCTAAGATAGACAGTGAACACCGGGCGGACGTAATCCCCCTCAGGAATCATGTCGGCTTCGATGCTGTCTATCATAACAGGGCCGCCCTGGCCGCCACTGCCTGAGACCGACCCTTGCGAGCAGACCTTCTTGCGATTAGCGAGATTGAGCGGGTCTGTGTCGATGCAGACATTAATGCCTGCATTGGTCTGATAATTGTAGCAGAATGTTGCGGTTATGGTGCCATCATGGGTCTGCCTCTGAGGATCAAGATCCAAAGCCTTCACTTTCGATTCAATAGTCTCCTTACCTTGGATGGGGTTAGTCTTTGATCTTCCCTCGACACTGATCGCGCCATCGGAATCCCCGGTGAACTGAAAGAATCCCTGATCTGCAGAAAGAGTCCAGATGGCGCTCTGCGCATTGACCGCGCCCTGATTTTTGATCTCCAATACGATTGGGGCCTCCGTGCCCTCCAGCATAGTCGGCGGCGGAGCGCGATCGATGAACTTGAAAACGAGCCCTTGAGTGCCGACGTGGATTGGGGTGGCGGTCTGCCTAGTCGTGAAACTTCCTTTGCAGGAAGAGAGGAGGATAATGATCATGACGATAGACAGAAACAGAATGAGCTTCGACCTCATGCGATCACGCCCCCTTCATCGGTCTTCATCAGTTCAGACGCAGACTTCTCGACGGTGACCGCAGACGAGCGCTGCTCAATCACGTAATCATAATCAACGATCGCCTTGATGTATTGGATCGAAGGAGCTGCCTGGCCAAGAAGCGAGACATAATCATCGACCTGGAGTATCACCCTATACTGGATGCCTGCCTCATCTTTAGCGCCGAGCTTGAGATTCTTTATCTCGTAGATGGCCAACTTGAGATCATCACTGCAACCCCTCGCATCATCACTTGGGAGGTCTGCGCAAGTGATCTTCTCAGGCACACCCTTCTCCTTGCCTCCATAGAACCCTTCGACAGAGAGACCTTCTGGAAGTATGAGGAAGAACCTCTTTATCTCCTTCAATTTGCCCTGGTACGCGTTCTGAATAGGGATATTGAGGAAGATGCGCTGCGGGGCAGACTTGGGATAGAGCGTGATCGGTTCAGGCTCTTCTACTCGGATCCCCATAGAGATCGGGCCCGGGGTGTATTTCGGCTCCGGAGCAGTGTCAGTGATGCCATACCTATCGAACCAGGCGTCTCTTGTCTTGAGGGAAGTTATCTGATCATCAGTCGCGAAATACACCTTAAGATAGCTCACTGTCTTGAACTCGAACGATGCAGATATGAGGAACGCATAAGTCTGCGCTTCGAGGTCCTCGTAGAGGCAGACAATGCCTTTCTCGAGCTTGGTCTTGGCATCAAGCTGGATCTTCGAGCCAGGAATCACCTTGACAGCATCAGTCATAGAAGACACCGAGACAGTCTCTGTAGCCTTCTTGCCAGCTTCCGGCTTAGCCGCGCTTGGCTTCTCATAAGTCCCTTTGCAGAAAAGATCTATCTGGAGAGGCTTATCAAGGGATACTGCCCTGATCTTGGACTTGACAGTGAACGGCTGATGCTCGACAGCAGTGGATTGAGGTTCTAACGCGAAGAGAGTGACTCCCGGCGGCTCCTCCTTAGTCTCCTCGACCTGACCTGTGGCGAAAGCGATGCGCTTGTCAAGCCAGCCCTGGACACCCCCCGGACCCTTCTTCTCAGCCTTGGCCTTCTCAGCGGCGGTGAGTTCCTTAACATTAGGGCAGAACTCATCACCGATACCAGACACATCGCCATAAGCAGTCCTTTCAAGCCAGTCAAACACGTTGTGGCACGCCGGGCCGTAGAACATGACATAGAACTTCATCGAAGCATCCTTGATCGGAGTCAGGAAGAAATTGAAGAAGTCCCTGGCAGCGCCCCACTGATCTGCAGATATCGAAACTCCTTGGTCAAAAGGCATCTTGATGAGAGATTGGGAAAGGCCTACATTGTAGGCGTACATAGTCAGAGAGACCAGGATAAGCATCAAGATGAACTGCTTGACCCCTTCGAGGATCACGGATTCCGGAAGCAAGAAAGCCATCACAATGATCGGACCCATGACAAGG
Organism: Nanobdellota archaeon; assembly: GCA_038046365.1. Lineage (GTDB taxonomy): Archaea > Nanobdellota > Nanobdellia > Woesearchaeales > JAGWAF01 > JBBSWF01. Next base: position 2,082 of record JBBSWF010000055.1, on the reverse strand, counting down.
ACGACATTGATGAGTTCGGATCCGACACCAACTTTTCCAAGATATGACAATATGGTCGGAAGGAATCCGTAAGCGAGCCACGCTAAGATGCAGCCAAACAACGGCACCAGGATAGTCTTGAGATCGTCAAAGCTCGACGGGAGAGTCAATTTCTTGGGCTTGACAAACAAACCCCAATAAACAATACCGAACGCGAAGAGCGCAGTATACCTCGAAGGGCCCCATACGAATGATTGCGCAGCGTCTATGAAGACCGACCAGACCGTGAAGATCACCCAGAATATGAACGGCAGCTTGAACGCCTCTGACGGGCCCATCTTGATCGCAGCGATAAGGATAGCGACAGCTCCAGCTATCATGCTCACCATCGGAGGAGCGCCTGCAGCTACGACTGCGAAGATGATGATAAACGCGATAACCATCGGCGCGGGACTTGGGATGCCCCCTTTAGCGCCAAGAGCTGCTTGGGCGATCTCGTGGAGGCCTGTGCGCAAGGATTCAGCCTCTTCGGACTGGGAAGCAGCAGACTGACGAATGGCGGACGCCTCAGCCTGCTCGGCAGCGGCGATCTTAGATTCCCTAAAATATCCATTACCCAAATCCTTAACACTCTTCTGATCGCCTGTTCTCTTGACCTGATTGAGCTTAGGCCTCAACTCGGCCAGAATCTTCTCTGACTCATCATCTTTTGCCATGGTCTATCACGTTTGGGGAAAAGGACAAGGCGCGTCGAAAATATCATGCGCCCGGCGATCTGATAGCGCCGACGCGTCACCTCACGGCGATGCGCAGCTCAGGAACATTAAGAGAGGTCTCAGGGCGCAACTCGAGGTAGTTCCTCGGACCGGGCAGCACCCACTGGTTGAGCGGGCGCGCGTAGAACGGCTGGCGCTGGTCGATGAACGCCATGTGCCCATTGACGTTTAGCGTCGAGCGCTTAGGCTGGCCGTCATCGACGAAGTCAATCTGGAGCTCGACTAGGCGTCGGCCAGCGACGACCTCGTTGAACACAGACTGGTTGAGCTCGAAATACTGGATGAACGAGCCTGTCTGCTTTAGCTTTGTCTGGACCTTCGCGCGATTGACAAGGATCGTGCCCTTGCTTGTCTTGAAGACAAGTTCGTTGATGCCTTCACGGAGGCTTGCGATGCCAAGCTCAGTCTGGAACGGGCTGTTGCAAGAGGGGATCGAAGAGTAGATCGAGTTGGTGTTTAGCATTATGTCCATCGTGCCGACCTTCTGCTGATCACACTCAGGCACAAACGAGAGCATAGCCGTCTGCAACCCCTCCTTTTCTGACGGCGCGATAGTGAATATGTTCTGAGCCTTCTGCTTGGAGATATCAGAGACGTCGCCGATGAGCCTGGCGTTCACAAGATCATACCTGTTAGTCCTCCAGAAACGCCAACCCACAGATTGGGCCTCGACCTCTAGAGTGTTGTCCTCCTTGAGATCCTGCTTGCGGACCATGATAGGCGGGACGTCAGCACCCGAAGGCTCGAAATTATAGATGATCTGGCTGTTGAGGCGGATCGTGAGCACGCCAGCCCTTGTCGGCGCTTCAAAGACCAGGATCGGAGCGTCAATGAGATCTGGATTGTCGAGATGGAAAGATGTCTTGAAGATGTCGTTGGACAGCCAATTGTTCTTGACAGTGAACGGATTGAACGACGCAAGCACCTGAGCGTTCTTGAGCTCAACGACCTTGAAAGTGGGTATCAGATGCTCAAAACCGGAAGCAGATATCGCTTCTAACCTACCCGGATTGACCTTAAGGATCGTGCCTGTGACCACTGATTGCGAAGAACCAATCGTGGATGCTGATTCTGACAAGAGGCGCTCCCGCTCAGCAGGAGGCAGGAACATGATATAAAAGAGCATCATCAAGCCGATAAGACCCACCAGAATCCACGCATCAGTGCCAGCAGCCTGGCCCTTCTCGGATTTAATCTTTCTCTTCATAGGAAACACTCTCTATATTATAGTGAGAAAACCGCAGAATTGCTATATAAATGTTATTATCACCAGACACTGTCTACTAAACGAATGATTTAAATATACCCTTCTTTCTCAAGAATATTA
>JBBSWF010000054.1:0-19560 GCA_038046365.1 Nanobdellota archaeon | reverse complement strand
TAATATTCTTGAGAAAGAAGGGTATATTTAAATCATTCGTTTAGTAGACAGTGTCGGCCTGGCATAACTTTTAAATAAAGGAATCCGGAAAATGACAGCGAGCCTGGAGATGCCGACGATGAGAAGACCCACAGTGCGAGCAACAGACAACCGATTGCTGATCAATGTGCTGCTCCTCGCACTGACCTTCTTTGTGCTCCTCAACTTCTATTTCGTGTACCAGATGAGAGCAGGCGGATCCAAGATCGCCCTGGGGCCGGCGTCGCCGCCACCTCGAATAGAGATGACCATGATAACCGTCCCTGACTGCCCAGACTGCACGTCGCTTGACAACCTCGCAGGGATAGTTCGCGCACGCAAAGTGAACATCACTGGTGAAAATCGGATCTCATGGATGAGTCCGGCCGGCAAAGAGATCCTGGCTCAGTACAACCTGACACGCGCACCCGCCATAATAATCACCGGCGAGACACAATCCCTTTTCATCGAGCCTTTCTGGCGATTGAAAGACGCACTCGTTCTGACTAACGCCCCTCCCCCATACATAGATGTGAGGTCTGGAGAGGTCAAAGGCAAGGTGGACCTGATCGTGATATCGCAAAAAACATGCAAGGAGTGCTTTAGCCTCGACAACAGCGTATCGCAGATAAAAGATGCGATCCTAGTCAAGGAGACCATCACCCTTGATGCCGACGACGCTGCTGCCAAAACGCTGATAGAAAAGTATGCCATCGACAAAGTCCCCTCATTGATACTCTCAAAGGAAGCTGAACTGTATCCTATCATCAACCGATCATGGAAAGAGCTCGGCACATGGGAGAGCGACGGAAGATTGGTCCTTAGGACAGTTCCGCCTCCTTATATATCCACAAAAGACCGGACCGTCCAGGGATTGGTGACTGCCACTTACCTAGTCGACGCCGAGTGCAAGGAATGCTACAATGTCAGCCTGCATAAGGATGTCCTTGGCGAGCTTGGACTCGCGATAGAGAACACTGTGAATGTAGATGTCTCAACATCTGACGGCAAGAAACTAATCTCTGAATATGACATTACCGGGGTGCCGACCATGATCCTTTCCAAGGAAGCCAGCATGTACCCGATGTTCATGAGGATATGGCCTTCGGTAGGCTCTCAAGAAGCGGATGGTAGATTCGTATTCCGGGAGTTCGATGCTCTTGGCAAAATAAAATGGAAGGATCTGCCAAGCGCAAAGATCGTCGGCAGCACGGAGTAGAATGTTAGGCGCTGGCCTCAAATAACTCCACTCTCTTAGATGATCGAAACCATCAGATCCACCGATAATCTATAACATTAATATCTGAACGCTAAAACCGATACTGAAAAGCAGACGAGGGAGCATTTTGGACACCCAGACTAGCAAAGACGATCGGGCACAACAACAAAACCTTGCCCGCGCAGACAGGATAACCCTAATCGCGCTTGCCTTGTTATCGATAGCTACGCTGACATCTCCGCTATATCTAGATCTGATATCCACGCTGCCTGACCAATCGTCTGACGATGGGGCAATCCATCCTCTGCTTGCCTCACACACTGGCGGAACAAACCCTGGCGCTCCTGTGACGCTGATAGAATTCGGAGACTACCAATGCCCGTATACTGCAGAACAGCAGCCGGCGATATCTAGAATAATCATTGAATACGGGGATAAGATAAACTATGTCCATATGGACCTGCCTTCGGGAACGCACCCCCTGGCAAGGATCGCTGCAGCTGCATCAAGATGCATATCAAGAGACGCGCCGGAAAAACACAATGAATTCGAATCCTTGATTTATCAGAACCAAGGCGCCCTGTCCAGCGAAGGATTGATCAGGCTTGCCCGCAATATCTCCATAGATGAAGATGTGTTATACTCCTGCATGAGCGATCCATCTATCAATAAGGCTATCCAACAGGATATAGACATTGCAGCAAAGGAAGGGGTGACCGGGACGCCGACCATATTCATCGACGGCAAACCATTTAGAGGCGCGCAGCCTTATGCTAAACTGAAACTCATCATAGATTCGCTCCTTGAGATCAAGGCATCTGCTGGAGAGAAAGCTAGTAGAAAAAATGTGACTTGGGAGCCGGCGGTGAACCCTAAATGACACCTGGAATAAAAGACAAACTCCGCTGCTCGTTCAAGACTGGCGCAAAGAGCATCATCGAGGCATCAAGATCCATCGCATCAAACCCGTCTCTTACTGCTTGCGCGATTGCATTGGATTCCGCGTTCTTGTTCACGCTAGGGGCGATCCTTGAGCATTTCGGGAGCAAGGTGGTGGACACGCTGCTTGCGATAGGGACTATGATGATCCCCCAATCAGCAGCATCTCCGGACACATTCTCCATATCCCTCCTTGGCGGTCCTGCTCAGGGACTGGAATGGCAAGTGATAATTCTGATTGCGCTCATAGCGTCTGGCGCCTTCTGCGCGTTTTGCATCATGGCTGGATCAAGCTATTGGATCGCCTATAGATTAGCTGGCAAGAACATAAGATATATTCGCTTTCTCGCATTGTTCACTAGGGTAAGCTTCGCATTCCTTCCACTATACCTCATCTACGAATCCCTTGGATACCTGCATGACTTCAACACGCTCGCTGCTGTCCGGATGCCCGGGCTAGGATACTGGGAGCCTTCTTATCTTGTGCCGTTGATCGGAATATCGACTCTGTACCTATCCCTGATGAGCCTGTCCCGACTAAGCGAAGGCACTGCACGCGGAGCGATACTTTCTGGAGCGAAGAATGGGATCAGAAGGATCGCTTGGACAATCCCAACTCTCCTGCCAATGATAGCTGTGATCATCCTGGTCGAACTTTTCTCAAGGCAGGCTCTGCAGATTGGATCATACGCTCAAGCGGTTGCATTGCTCATATTCATGCTGATGCTCACATTGATCAAGACATCGCTTGTGATCGCGCTCGATACCACGCCTGAGAACCCATGCGGGCGCAGTGATTAACATGAGGATCGCTTTACACCAAACCACTGAAATCTTGCGCAGCGGCTGGATACCTCCTGCAAAGACACTTCTCCTGACTACAGCGATCGATGCAGCGATGGCATTGTCATTTTACGCATACTACAACGTCGCCACCCCTTTGCTTGAATCCTCGATGAGCGCGATCCAAGAAGCGGCAGCCACCTCGTTAATAGACCGGATGATAGCGCTGACAGCGATAGCTATAGGATTCTTTGCGCTGCCTTGCGTCATATACACTTTGTTCTGCGCGATCAAGATGCCAATCCTTGCCACAGGCAGAGCCTCGCTGATGCAAGGAAGATTGAAACTCCTATCGACAAATCTTTGGCTGGCTGCGCTCGCTATCATGTCTTTTGCAGTATTTGAATGGCTTGGGGCGGCGCTAAAAGAAGGGTTTGTTGTCTACGTCGCTGGAACATTCTTGTTTGCGGCCCTGACCTTTATGTACATTCTCTCATGCATAAGCCACTCCAAAACTTGGAAGCGGGATGAATCACCGATAATGCGATCCTTGTCCGACCCCAGACCGTGGAAGGCCGCGATACCGTACCTCTTCGCCATAGCGATCGAAACTGCGCTCTTGACATGGATATCTTACATGCTAGTCGGCCAACAGGCTGACACTGTGATAGTCGGGTCTATCACAATGCTTGCGGCTATCTTGGCTTTTGCTATATCCAACGCATACCAATGGACGCTGTACCCCTCAGACAAGCTCTGACTAAAGTCTTGCCTTTTTTATTCATCGATTGGAGGGTGGCGCTCATTCGATCCTAGTCTTCCCGGGCACAAAAATCGCCCACTAAACGAAACATATAAATACCAGCACTTGGAGGAAAAGACATAACCCTTATGGGTACCAAATACCAAAGGTGATAGCAAAATGGGAGAAGAAAAAGAATATGGGTTGCTGATCGCGGCTATCGTATCAATCGTGGCCATAGTAGGCCTCGTAATACTGTTCAGCCGCAGTAGCGGCGTGCCCACAGCAAAATTAGTTGCCGTAGAAGGAGCACCAGCGACGTCTTACTTCACTGGTGAAGGACAGACCTACTACATGGGAGTCGGTGGACTCAGATACCGCCAATGCACAGATGACTCACAATGTGAATCAGGCTACGCCTGCTACAAGTCATCAACAGTCGGCGGAAACGTGTGCCTACCCACAAACTGGGGAGAGAGCCCAAAGTCACAGATTGACTCAGCCTCTGGCCGCGGATTCTGGACTTAAGAACCGACTATAACCGCATTTTTTTTATTCTCTTTCTCTGATTTTTTATAATCCCTGTATTTGTATAGCGCCTTCGATATCCTCGAATTCCACATGTGGAATTCTCAGGAGCCGAAATCCAACTGGATTTCGGCAATCCTCGACGGGAACATCGCGGGCGCTGCGCCCCGGGTGGGGCAACCCCCGCGACGCGCCAGCGTCTATAGACAAGCGGATTTCGACCTTAGGGCGCTATACAAATACTAATCCCTTATTGATCAATTAGCCACTCAATGGAAGATCGATGATCGATCAGCCTGCTAAATTCTCGCGCACCAATTCGAAAGATATTAAAAGGAGAGATCTGGGAATAATAACATCATTATACCAGTGGTGATAAACTTGGTCAAGAAACAAGAACAACAAACCCCCCCGCACCATATAGTCTCTGCGGTGGTCGCGCTAATTGCAGTAGTGGGCCTTGTCGTGGTCTTCCAAAGCAACGGCCCGACAGGCAACCTTGTCGAGATGCAAAGAGACCTGCCTAGTGAAGTAGGCGGCTGGAAGCAGACCAAGAACCTCGTTATCCCAGACTTCAACGAGCCGCGAGCGCACTGGGACTACTGCTTGCACAACCCTGGCAGCCCGAACTGGAGATCATGCTGCCGCGGCGGCTTGAACGACAAAACCTGCACGGATCCATGCCCTACCAGCAAATCGAGCAACCCATCAGACACGGAATTCACCGGGAACTGCTGCTTGCAGATAAACCGGGCGCCAAGATGCGAGACCTGGAGAGATGTAAAAGAGGCAAGCTCGCGAAACACCAAAGAGTGCATCGTCTCAGGATCGGACTCGAGCACGCTGTTGTGTTAGCACTATCTTCATTCAATAATTTTTTTATCTTATCCTTCTAATCCTTTCTGTCGGATTCTCAATCGAAAGTTATAAATAGACACATTCTCGGTGAGTCGGTAACACCCAGAGGTGAGATAATGGCAAAAAAAGAAAAACCCTCAGAATCGCAAGGATACGGCCTACTCATCGCGGCAGTCGTGTCGATAGTCGCGATAGTCGGATTAGTCATCCTCTTCAGAGGCGGGGCGAGTGGCAGACTAGTTGAGATGCAATCCAACTGGAACTACAACCCCGGACTTGGCGAGGCAATCAGCCGAGGGGGCAAGATGGCATTCGAGCCACAAAACTGCCCGCCCAATGGTGAGACCACCGGCATAGGCAGCAATGACTTCAACACTGGAGAGCAAGGCTGCGCTAATATGCAAGGGTTCGGTCTGAACACGATGTACTACCGAGACATGGCCCGCGGATACAGAGAAGCCCAAGGCGGAATGGCAATTGAGTCCCAAAGCGGATACGAAGGCTACTCTGACAAATCCTTCAACTCAGGAGCATATGGCAAAGGGGTCAGAGAAAACATTGAACGAACCACCCTCCCTGCCGCTTCCAAAGAAGGGATAGTGCTCGGATAAACATACTTCTTTTTTTCTATTTTTCTCTCACTTTTCAATGGACACCTATACGGATTTTTCTCCCGTCTGACTAAAAGACAAATCCAAACATTTATATAAGAAAAATCCGGGATTTCTTATTATGGAACAATACCAAAAGCTGATGTTCGCCATTGTATCGATGGTGGCGATGACTGGCGCCGTGCTTTTGACGACTGTGAGCGATCAAAGCCAAGCCGCATACTACGGACCGAGCGGAATGGCTGGCGCTGTAGGGACACAGCAAATCTGCGTGCGCAACTTCAACTGCCCGGATTCTGGACAGATGTGTAAAGATGAGTATGGGTGGCACTGCGCGCCAGAGAGCAACGGGTACCAATACGCCTGGAATATGCCCGGAAAGAGATACCTTGGACAGGAGAGAACCTGCATACCAATGGCATCGCATCCTGGATTAGTCCAATGCTGATCTGCATGTGAACACCATGATTCGCCTATCCATATCCGCAGTGCTTGGGATAACCCTAATTGCAGCCTTGGTGATGAACCTCTCCTCTGATGGGACCACCGGGCGATTTATGGAAGAGAACGGATACTGCCGCGATGTCTTAGGTGGAGTTAATGGATATCGCGAGTGCGGTTTTGAAGTTGACCCTGTGCAGGATTACATCCTATTCAAGCAGGGCGGATCACACACTCCTTTTTACGCCTCAGGAGAGCAGCAATATCCAATGTTCGATCAGGGATACGCGGTTCGCCGCAGGGTACAAGTAGTGAAATCTGCGCAATACCGACCAGGGTTCATGGTCGGAGAAGATCTGGGCGCCCAACCTATAAACATCGAGCGCGCCAATTCCAGACGGTACTTAAGCGAAGACCCCTACAAAGGAACCCCCTGGTCGTGGAAAGACAACGGATTCCAGTGAGAACAGATTCTTCAGTTGAGTTCAAGCCCAGATTCTGATATCGTCGAAAAATCGAGAAAAGAATACGAAACATTTTTATAATCGAAATCGGGCAAAATAAGAAGGAGACGACGATGGCATTCTCAAATGAACTACCGATAGTATTAATCGTGTTAATCACTTTGATGAGCGCAGCGGTCTTGTCGCTTCCATCACTTGGGACATGCAAAATTGAGACCAATGAGCTCTCTGGATTGACAAGGACGATATGCAATGCAGGCGAGGATCTGCCTTATCGTGAATTCCAAGAGGCTGGCTCATCATACAAACCAACGCACCTTGTAAGGACCGTGAAACCGGTTAGCACGTATTATACTCAAAGGGTCAACTTGCCATCGACTGTGAAGGTTGGCGCGGACGCGACATTGAGAAAAAGGCTCTGCCCCGACGGACGAACCCCGATAATGGCAATGGACCCCAACCCCGGCGGATCCGCATCTAGGATAGTGCAGTGCATATCTGGAACGACAATATCCGTGGGCCAGGAAGCTCCCACCTTCCTTCAGAGAAACACGCGGCTAGCCAGATGGGCGAGCTTACGTGACCCATACATATACTCGCAGAAGACAAACAGACCATTCGCAAAGAACTACTGAGGTGACGCTCATGACAGACAACAGACATCTAGGCCTTGCGGCCGCGGTATTAGTAAGCGTGATCGGAGTGCTAGGGCTAGTAGCCACCTACGCGACCGGAGGAGCCACTGGAATGGCATACGAAGTCACAGTCGATCGGGAATACATACGCCTGAATGAACAGATGTGCCCTGACCCGGACTATCCTGTGCCTGTGTTTGGAACGCCCCCAAACCGTATCGGAAACATGAACAAAGTCCTTATGGGATGCATCTCGTCAGAAGAGGCCGTGATGCAAGAAGCCAGCGCTTTCCGAGGAGCTCGCAATAGGAACTCTGAAGTGACAAGCATGTACGCAGACCACTTCACAAGGACTGGATCGCAGAGGCCCATGTACGGGATGCTGTACGCTGGATACTGATCTTGTATTCCATCAAGACAAAAAAAGAGGTGAAACAATGGCAAAAGAATGCTGTAGAGGGATGTGGGGATACGTATTCCTGCTAGTGGGAATATTATTCCTGCTGCAAGACCTGCACATACTCGACCTGCAAGGGATCACATGGTGGACCATAGGATTCCTGCTGATCGGCGCGTATAAGGTATGGGGATGCAAATAGAGAATCCCATTATCTTTTTTTTTAGATACTGACCTCATCCTCATTATGATAGACACTCTCTTTTAAGCGGGCAGCCATTGCAAATAGGCTTGGTCTTGCAATGCCGCTTGGCGAGCTCGACTAGAAGCGCGTGGAATTCGTTATAGAAGATCCTGGAGCCATCTTTTCCTGGAGGGACCTGCTTGTGGACCAACTGCTGGACGTCTTCGTAGGACGCGCTCTTATCAGCGATACCCAATCGTCCGAAAATCCTGCGGGTGTAGGCATCCACGACAAAAGTCGGTTTTTTGAAGGCGTATAACATCATCGAGTCCGCGGTCTCTGGGCCGACACCCTTTAGCGATAGAAGCTCCTGACGGAGGGACTGAGGGTCTTTATTCTGGATGGCCTGGAAGGAAGGACCGTAATTCTTTGACATATATTTTGCGAACTCCTTGAGACGAATGGATTTCTGGTTGTAGTAGCCCGCGCTGCGGATGTTCCTTGCGAGAGTGGACTGGCGGGCTTTGGCGAGCTTAGCGAAGTCGATGAGGTCTGCATCGTGGAGATTGGCAAGCGCTTTCTCGACATTGGTCCAGGCAGTGTTCTGGGTCAGGATGGCGCCGATCATGATCTCAGTCTGTTCGCGAGAAGTGAGGTGTCGCGTAGAGTTCGAGGAATGGTAGACCGGTTTGGTCTGGCCGATCGGGGTGACTGGCCACCAGCCTTGGGGGCCGTAGGATTTATGGAGTGAATTATAGATCTCTAATATCATTGCAACATCTTCCTCGTTTCTATCAGGAATTCCTCCGCACGCTTTAGGGAAGTGAGCGCCTTGTTCCTCTCTGTAATCATTCCCACGTCATATGTGAAGATTTTTCTTTTGGATTGTTCAAAACCCAGGTTCTCCACCATATTTCTCGCTTTCTCTTGACTTATCTGCAATAATTGCTCTGCATCATCATACACATCGTGGTATTGCTCAACAAAATGCTTTTGCAACTTAGAGTCCTCCACTAAGAAAAAATAAACCAGCGCATGGTAGGTCATCCTGTGAATGCCGACTTCCAAGTCAATCTTCTTTCCCAGATTGGCCAGTAAAGATGTGGCAGCAAAGAACATGGAATAATAGGCAGTGTTGACGACCCACATGTACCCGTCAATGGACTCATTCTTGTCTTCTGAAATCTCGAAAAGCCTTTTTGACACCCGCAACGAGTCTATAGCTTTCTGCAGGAAGAAACCCTCTTGTTGTGCAGAAGGTCTAATAATCCGGTTATCTTTGACTAACTCAGTCACCACACGCTTGCTCTCCTCGAGGGACTTCTCATCCAACATAGTATCTTTTCCTCAAGCGTAGGAATGCTTCTGCTCCTCTTAAGACTATGTGCTTCTTCAAAATCTCATTTGCGACATTGACCCTTTGTGATGTGTTCCACATATCGATAACACCTCTTTCTGTAGTTATTGAGATATCCACATCTTTGATTGTGATCGCGCCTTTGACTGACTTCTCAAATATGTTTGTGTCGTAATCTTCAGGGATGATAAAAAGAAGGTCTATATCCGAATCCCTTTTAGCTGTCTGGTCAGCATGCGAACCGAACAGGACGCATATATATTGAAGTGATCGCACCCTTTCCAAGTCCTGCACAATCAATCTTATAGTGTTATACTTCTTCATTATTTCTTCTGCGCGCACCATCTCGACTCCTGCATACTCTGGTTTAAACATCGTGAGGTTTAAAGAGATCATTATGCTCTTTCCCTGCTTTTTTTGTATGATCAACCCTTTTTCTACTAAACTACCAATGGATCGATGGGTCTGGGCGTAAGGGAGCGCAAGTGCAATGGAGATCTCCCGCTTAGTGAACGAACAAGTAAGATCATTGAAAAGGATTTGCAGGATTTTCAGTTCAGTCCCAGAGATCATATATCACACCTTAGATATAATATTATATCTTAATGGATATATAAAGTTTGCGGCTTGTCTCATAAGTATCAATGAGGTCAGGTACATCGGGAAAACTCAAATATTTGGAACACCAGAATCATAATAAAAACTCATATATCTGGTCAGGATGGCGCCGATCATAATCTCTGTCTGCTCTTTTGGGGTGAGCGATCTTGTGGAGTTGGATGGATGGTAGACCTGCTTTGTCTGGCCGATCGGAGTGACAGGCCACCAGCCCTGAGGGCCGAAGGCTGAAAGAAGATCATTGAAGATGGCAGACACACTTTTGTCCATGACTGAACAATCTGATTAATCTTTATCTGCTTTTCGGGGGTTGGGCTGGTGGCTTCTTGCGGTCCATCGCCTTTTGTCAGGCGCTCTCAACCTTCGCGTTTGGCTGTCTTGCGATTGGCAGGGTAATCAGCGTCGTGGCTGTGGGAAAAGCGAGGTCTAATGCGAAGATGCTCCTCGATCCACTGCGACGGGGAAGACCGGCCATCGCGTCCATAATCATGGAGATACTCACCTTTTATCATAGTGATCCCTCCTGCCTGATCCACTAGCGTCTAACAGCATGTCGCTGTATGAGCATGACACAAGATCGCTGTCCGCGATGTTGAACAAGTCGCGATATGACTGGCACTGCCTCTGGATATGATCAAGACCAAGCGAGCCCTCTGCGTCGATAGCCTCTATCTCGACAAAATCTCCCAATCCTTTGACTTCATCTAGATGGAACTTCACATTGCCGATGAAATAGATCTCTCGCCTCTTGTCAACGATGACCAACACGCCGAGCGCCTTGACAAGAAGATCCTTGAGAGACGAACCCGGGGCCGTCTGGTAAAGATCGACCTCGGAGAGCTTAGGGCCTTCGATGTCGCTCCTGCTGTAATGAATCAGACAATTCTCGATGTTGCCTTCTCTCAGCTTCAGGCGGCCAGTCTTCACATTGAAATAGGTGTCGATCTGGTGGTCGGTCCCCTTAAAGACAGCGTCCCTGGATGAGAGGACCTCCCTGATCCGGTCTTGTCTGTTGCATCTTGCCTTAATTTCCACATTCTGATGAGCCATGATAACCCTCCTTATTGTTACTAATAAATCAATAAAGGTGATCTAGAATAAATACAATCGTTACATCAACGTAACATTTATTATAAGTAGTCTGAATCATCCATTACATGATCAAAGACTACCGGAAAGAGAACATCTTCGGCTGCAAATACTCATTTCGCCTCGGAGAGATATTCAAGCATGAGAAGATCGGCCTGGTAGACATCTCTAAAGGCGAGGTGCCTGGACTCAAGAAGATCAAGCTGCCTTATGTCCTCAAACCTGGGGAGTTCGTCCTTGGCAGGACGATAGAATCGTTTGACACGCCCCTTGACTTGATGTCGATCTATTCCGCGAGCAGCACGTCGATTCGCATCGGCCTCAACATACTCGTCGGAGGGATAAACGACCCAGGATACAAAGGGAACGCGATAATGGGGATACAGAACATATCAGCCAATAGGATAAAACTCTTCGAAGGGATGGAACTGATGCACACCGCGTTCCTCGAGCTGAAAGGCCGAGCGGTCCCATCGAGCACAAAATACATGGGGGGAAAGATACTATGAGCGTGCTTGCATACTCTGAACTGCTCAAGAGGATAACTGGGATCCACGACGAAGAACTAGAAGAGCCATTTAAGATCCTTGGACGGCATAACACCACAGAGACTCGGCTAACCGCGATAAAGGCGCTTGCGAGAGAGGGGCCTATCAGCCTGGGGATGCTGTTGCATTCTTCTAATCTTCCGCGAGGGGGCGGCAGCTACCTCAACATCCGAAAATATTTCCTCGAGCTTGAGAAAGAAGGGCTGTTAGAGAGGAATGAACTCGGAAACAAGACAGAATGGTCTTTTAGCGAGAAAGGAGAACTGTTGAAGAGATTCATCTTGTCGTGAATATGCTGAATAAAAAACAATCTGATCCAATCAGATCAGAACCGCTTCCAATGAACCGTTCTGGCCCGGCCTTGACGTGATCCTGGCCTTTCCTGCCGCAGTGTCGATGACTGACCCTCGGGTCATTATGTTTCGACGGACGAAGTTGCGATTGGCAGGCGAGTCGACCACGGTCTTTATGGCGACGAGCTGGTGCTTCTTCGTCTTTGGATCGAAGACATTGACTTTATCCATCCTGATGAGCTTCTGCTTGCGGTCTCCGCCTTTGGTGCGGACTACCTTGAGAAATCGGTCGCCTATGCCTGTCATGGAAGGCTTGCGTCCTGTCTCGAACTTTCGCTTTGATCGGTAGAGCGGGTGGAACCTTCCACCTGTGGATTTCCTTATTGATCTTTTCTGGACTATGACCATATGGACGAGAAATCAATGGGTTCTTTAAAAAGGTTGCGATTAGGCCGGCGGCAAGAACGGACAGACATACCGGACGCAACGTTTTTATAATGGAGTCGAGGAGAAAACCAAAAAGAGGGGATGAGATGTCAGTATTTGACAAGTTGAAATTCTGGAAGCATGAAGAGGAGCCTATAAGTGAATTCGGCGACCTCGACGCAGCATTCCCGACAGGCGGAGGGCCGCTGTTCCCGACTGGAATCCCGGAATCCTCACCGCATGAGGACTTCGGATCGCTCACTCCAATGTCGCAGCACCCCAGCACTGGATCCTCTCCCACCGTGACTATCACATCGCCGACACCCCCATATCAGGTAGTGCAGCCGCAGCCGCTATACCAGCCGGTGCAGCCGCCAATGAACAAGGATGTCGAGATAATCTCCCTTAAACTCGACGCGATCAAGAACACCCTTGACACGATAAACATGAGACTCGAGAGGCTAGAACACATCGCGCGAGGAGAAGAATACCCCCTGAAACAAGGCCGATTCTAACCCGGCTTGAAGGAGACAAAAAATGAAAGACGACAAGCTCCCCTGGTTCCTGATGGTGGTGACTGGGGTCGTAGCCATAGACCGGCTGACCAAGATCGTAGCGATCTATAACCTGCAAAACCGGCCATCGATAGACATCTTCCCGTTCCTCCATCTCACCTACACGACGAACATGGGGATATCATTTGGACTCTTGAAAGGATTCCCCTGGATACCATTCACCGTAGGGATCGTCGTCGCATCTCTCATTGCCTGGCACTACCGAAAGATACCCTCGCACTGGATCGCACAGCATAGCGCAGCATTGATACTTGCCGGAGCGATAGGAAACGTGTGGGACCGGATGGTCTACGGGACAGTGATAGACTTCATAGACTTGCGCATCTGGCCGGTGTTCAACATCGCGGACAGCGCGATAACAATAGGCGGGCTGATGGCAGCATACTATGTGTTTATCGTCGAAAGAAAAGAACTGCGCAAGAAAAATAAGGCAGATTGAAGAGGAATATTGCTATAACTCACTTCTTGCGGCCTTTCTTCTTTGTGAACCTTGGCCGTCCACGCAGCTTCTTTGATTTTATCTTTCGCTCTCGCTTGAGGTCTGATTTGACCTGCTTCATCAATGCGTCGATATCGCGGTCGTACCTGGCCCTCTGTCGGATGATCGGGATAGCATTTTCGCCTTCCTTGTAAGTCTCAAGCTCGACTTGGACCTCTGGCTGGTCTTCGATGATGACATCATCGCTATCCTCAAGCAACTCGCTTGCAGTCGGGCTTTGGCGGCTGGAATAATCGTCAAGGTTAGTCTGCAATTTCGAAGACGGGGCGTAGTATTCTTTACCTCTCGCCTTACCTTCAAATGTGACCGGATACGTTATCCCCGCGGCCTGCGCATCCAGGCGCGAGAGCGCCCGAAGCAAAGCGACGACGTCAATTATGAGCAGGAGAAGGAACCAACCGCTCGCTCTTGTTATCCAGTAAAGGTATGTGGCGTTGACAAGCGACAGGGCCCAGTATGCCATGTGGCCGCGCCAAGCCAGGCGGTGGGATAACTCTTCAGCGTAGAAGAGCACGGCACCAAGGCCAAGCAGGATGTACAGGACGAACAGGCGTCCGGTTGTCGGAACCCACCATCCGATCATGAGCGCGCTGAAAAGATTCAGGAACACAAGCAATACTGTAGTCATCAATCCCATGAGATTCCCCCCGTATATCGACGCGATTCGAAGAATGTATAAATAGTTTTCTATCAGGCAGTAGTAATATAATTGATGGCAATCGACCTCATCAGCCTAATTGAACCAAAAGCAGCTCGCACTCGATTAGAATTCGTCGCGTTCTTCCAGACTCTTGAGAAGTCCCCTATCTCTTAAGAACCCGACCTGGATCGGCTTATACTTGAAGATGACGTCGCCGTGCTCGTCGCCGCCTAACTCCCAAGGCTCAATTAGAAGGATGTCATTCTCCCTAACCCATAGCTTGCGCTTGAGCCTGCCAGGGATGCGGCACATGCGAGTCTTCCCGTCGAGGCAACGCACCTTCATCCGGGATCCGCCAACTCTTTGCTCGCAGAGCCCAAGAACCTGGTCGCCGCGAGGAAGCTTGACACGACGCAGCTCCATCTGCTCCTCTTCTAGCCGCGCCTGCTCGTCTTCCTTCTTGCTCATCTGAAAACACGATGGGCTGGCGTCGATTTATAAACTTTTAGGGGAAAACATGAAAATCCTTGAGAACCCTCTATAAACAGAAAAATATGGCCGTCGCGACAGAACCCTGGCTTAGAGTTCAGCCGACATAGCTTTGCGCCCTTGACTGGGCAGGCACATTGCGCTCCTTGAGCTTGACCAGATAATCCTTGTAGTCCTTCCAGATCTCCTTGCCAATCTCACTCGAGAGAACTTTTATGACCACATACCTCGGGATCGGGTATTGCATCGAGGCGGAGGAGTAGTCAACAAGGACAAAATCTCCATGCTTGATCTTGTCGGCGATCTTGGGATCGACTTGGAAAGTCATCTGATTCTCGTCCCACATCTCAAGGAACGCCTGCGTGGACTGGTCGCAGCTGCTGATCGCTTTGTCACCGTGTGAAAAAACCCTGATCACCTTACCTGGATGGAACATTTTTCTTTGCCTCCTTGGAACCGACGGTGATTGCCGTCAGCTCACTCAATAAACCGGACCGACAAGCATCATTTAAACCTTGTGGAACCGACAGTATTCCCGAACTCGCCAGCCTGTTTGAGGCTGCGGCCTCTAACACATCTCGGCTGCACCTTCGATGTGAGGGCGGGGCTCGTTCAGGGAATACTGCCTGGCCAGGTAATTATTTATACTGGACAGACGAGAATCAGACAATGGTCACGGAAAACAAATCCCCAAATCTTGCTCCTATATGGCGGAGGGCTCTCTCGTTTATAATAGACCTCATCATCGTCGAAGTCTTTCTGGTGTCGTGGTTTTGGATGCTGATAAAGAAATCTACCTCTGGCGACGGATTCACTGACACGATGTCGTTCTTGGCGGCACACCCTAACGCAGTGGTGTCCCTTAACATAATCACATTATACATCGCGCTTGTGGTAATGGCATATTTTGTGATCCTGGAATACACCATAGGGCAGACGATCGGGATGATCCTGTTCAAACTGAAAGCGGTGTCGACGCATAACCATTCCCACTGGTGGCAGTTCATCGTCCGAAACCTATTCTTGATACCCATATTCCCTTTCATACTGCTCGCATTGATAGATCCGATCTATCTTCTTTGGAAACGTGGAGAATGCAGAGCGCTCGAGCAGATCTCAGGGACAAGGACGGTTATGGCTTGATGCGAAGCTCGAGATCATACCTTCCCATAGGTTAGGTCACTGATTCCAAACATATATAAATCACGGTTGGGCCGAAAATCCTGATGCCAAAGACTGTGAAACCGACCAATTGGAACAACCATGGTCCGTCGCTATTTAAGAGATGGTTTACAGCAATATCCACCCTTTTCGTGCTGTCTGCCTTCGCACTGATCCTCACGAGCATACTATACCTTATGGTGTTTGGAGAGAAAACCCCGTTTGGCAACGTTGCTGTGATCAAGGTGAACGGAGTCATCTTGACAGAAAAATCAGGCAGCGCATTTTCCGCGCAAGTCGCCTCTTCTGAAGGGATAACAAAATTCCTAAAGGACGCGCTCAAGGATGACACGATAAAGGCGGTGATATTGGACATCAACTCCCCTGGCGGGTCGGCAGTGGCATCCAGCGAGATAGCTTATGCAGTGAAAAAAGTGCGCGAGAAGAAACCAGTCATATCAGTCATAAGGGAAGTGGGCGCATCCGGGGGGTACTGGATAGCATCCTCCACAGAGAGGATATTCGCGAACCAACTGTCCACAACCGGATCAATTGGAGTCATCTCATCATACCTTGATTTCGCGGGGCTTATAGAAAATTATAACGTGTCTTATGAAAGATTGACCTTCGGGAAGTACAAAGACGCGGGCTCTCCATATCGGCACCTCACAAGCGAAGAGCGGGGAATAATGCTGAGCAAGCTCGATATAGTCGGCAACGCATTCATCGATACTGTCGCCACGAACCGCAACATGAGCCGGGATAAAGTAGCGCAGTACGCGACAGGAATGGCGTTCCTTGGCAAAGAAGCCATGGAGATGGGCCTAATAGATGAGTACGGAGGAAGAGATGAGGCTGTAAAATACCTTGAGAATAAGCTCAACATCACAGTCAAACTCACAGAATACCAGAAGGCGCCGACTCTAGTCGAAGTATTGGCCGGAGCATCTAGCGGGATGAACCCGTTCATGGCGTATGGACCGGTCACGCCTCAGTCAATAATCGCGCAACATACCATGGCCTATCCAGCTCAGAACTCCATACCTATGGCCTTGGCTACAGGCGATGGAACCATCTATACCTGATCTGACATGCCATACCTATGCATCCATCGAGACTTCTTGAGACAGCTATCCCGGAATCACTCTCTGGCCTGGGAAGATCCTATCCATCCTTCCAGAATAGACTTCTAACACATAGCGAGCCGGAGCTGCGGATGAATAACTCGGGCATGAAATTGGCACGCAAGGCTGGAAATCCCGCTTGATATCGACTATCCGGCCATCCTCGCCGATGAATACTATATCCAACGGGAACAGCATGTCTTTCATCCAGAAATGCCTAACTTGCGCATCATCGAAAATGAACAGCATGCCCTCATCATCTTTGAGAGGCGGATGGCCTGAGAGGCCCTGGACATGCTCGGCCTCGGTCCTTGCCGCTTCCACTTGAAAAGATCGGTCCGATACCCTCACAAAGTCTCCGTCGGACAACTCATTGAGGTCTTTTTGCGCGACTGGAGAACAAGATGACATTATCAGGGAGGCCAGAATCAAACTCAGCAATGATTTCATTGATAGCAGCCCGTACGCCTCGTTATTAATGATTACGACTCTGATGAGTCATTGTACCTAGGACACGCATCCAAAACGTCCTTTAGATTCACGATTCCTGCACCAAGCGTCTCAGGGAGTCTCGGGCACGAGGTGTTAACCCACGACTCGATGAACGTGAAATTGTCAAGATAAGCCCTGTCTAGCGTATCAAACGCGAAGATAGCGACCTTCTTATCCTTGCAAGCGCGCTTGAATGCCAGAGCCTGATCCATCTTATTCTGCCCTGGCTTTGTGCTGACTAGGACACCCACACTAGTGGAATTGAGAAATCTCATCACAGCGCCTCTTTGACGGTTCTTTTGAGCTTCGATCTCAACGTCTTCGATTTGGCTTAAGACCTTAGTCGACGGGTCGAAGCAGAACACCGGCTTGCCGGTGCTCATCGCCGCGCCTATAGGGTGGAACCTGCCCGACCCAATGTATAAGAACGCAGCGACATCGCCTGCGATGCGGTCGACTGCCTCGGTTTTGCACCCAAGGACCTGGCCCGCAGGGATGCCTTTGACCTCTTTTGCGAACTCATTTATCCTATCTAGAAATTGTATGCTTGTGAAGACCCCCACTGGTTGAGGGATCTGCCTGATATCTTCAAGCGGAAGCTCAACAGGAATTGTTGACCTGGCATGGATGAACAGAGTCTTCATAGGCACTTCCATCTGGCCGGACTATAAAAAGATGAATAATAGCGGATCGCAGTATCCATAGTTCAAAAATCAATGCGATTTGCTATAAGCTCAAAAATGATTCAAATCAAATCCCAAATAAGAAATCAAAGAAAAAAAGAAATTCGTAGCATGCTTAACACAAGAACTCGACTCGCTCGCGGCCTTTGCCAGGCGAGTACATCTGGACTGTGTTAGGCATAGGGTTGCCCAAAGCGCTAAGACCGTGGCGGATCATGACCCACTGGTACCTGTCATCGACCGGGCTGGTCGCGGTGCATGTGGTCTTGTCGCCGGGTTTTAGCTCGAGCCCTGGCTCGCACCTCATGACTTCCATGACGTGCCTGCCGTTGACAATCAGGGCCAGCATCTCGTTGCCGCCGCCAAAGACCTGCGGCCTTGAGCCTAGCTTCAAGACTTGGTCAGTCGGGTTCTGGACTGTCACGCTCAATGTCCCAATCCCATCCTTGACTCCACAGTCGACTGATGCGACATATCCGCCTTGTTCACCGGCGTATTTGTTCTCAGTCTCGACAGGTGTCAAGTTGTTCTGCTTGGGCGGGATGCTGCTTCCCCATTCCTTCTCTTCAGCAGGCTTGGCTTCGACTGATGTAGTCGGCTCTTCTGCTGGAGCAGGCGTAGCTTGCGTCTCGACCGGTTTGGCCGGTTCAGGCGCTTGAGCTGGCGCAGGAGCGGGCGCAGGTGCCGGGGCTGCTGCAGGAGCCGACGCCACAGGGGCGACTGGTCCAGTCGGTCTGGGCGCGCAAGCGACCAATGCCATCAGCAGGATCCCGAAAATCCCGAATAATAATCTGCTCTTCATGGTTTTACCTCCAATCTTATTGGTTGAGCAAGTCGTCTCCGATCATGTATTTAAACATTTCGATGGCGGTGTCGACGGAGAATAAGAGGGTGGGCACGACAGGGGGGAGAAAACCGGCTGAACGACCCATTGTCACTTCAATGCGGCGACCTTGGACAGCCTGCCGAAACGATAGACCCTCTCTTCCACTATGAACACCTCAAAATCCGAGATATCCCCCTTGAGGAAAGGGGACAACCTGACGCTTGATATGAGATCTGTGCCCTCTGTCGCAGGGAGGAAAGACGGCATGACAATTAGCGTCTTTGACTTGAACCTCCCTTTGAGGAAGCATTTGTATCGCTCGACCCTGGCGCCCTCCCGCAGGCCAATTGCCGGGTGCTCGTGGCCGATAATGACACAGTCCACTCCTGCGACTGAAGGGATAGAATCACCATGCGTGACTAGGAATCTCCCGATACGGGCTTCCTTGACAACTTCGATATCCCGCTTCTTGGCGATTGGGCCTATCATGGTGTCGTGGTTGCCTTTGATAATTGTGACACTGTGCCCCTTGCTCATCAACAAGTCTATGACTTTGAGCGCGCCAGACCATTCAGGTGATGAAGCCCTGGCGAATTCGTGTTTGACGTCGCCGTTTAGGATGACTCTACTGATCGGGCCTGGGCAACTGTCCAGGACATCCTTTAGCTTGGCAAGCGTGGCTCTCTCCTGGAACTTCGGGACCAAGACACCTCTCGCTATAAGACTGTCCTCAAAACCTATGTGAATGTCGGCGATGACAAGGGTTTTGTACTCCTTGAGGTAGAGGCCGAGGCCCACGATGACCGCGCCGGGGAAAATCTTGAGTGAATCCATGAAAATCAAACAGTATGCTCTTGAATTTGTTTTGGTGTATAAAGTATAAAACCTGCTAGGTTTTTAGCCTAGCGGGTCTGCTGTTCT
>JBBSWF010000053.1:0-7687 GCA_038046365.1 Nanobdellota archaeon | reverse complement strand
GCGCCAGCGTCTATAGACAAGCGGATTTCGACCTTAGGGCGCTATACAAATACGATAGTATGAAGGACTACGGCGCCGGATGCAAATAATCCAAAACCACCCAAAGTTTTTAACCCCTCCACGGATTCGTCAAACATATGGGAAAACAAGCCCAACTTGATGCATCGGCGCCTAAAGGCAGCACTGCACCGAAGAAGACAGGAATATCACCGGACACATGGGCGATGATAGGCCTGTTCATCCTGACACTCGCGGTCCGGCTCACCCTCGCATACCAGACACCATACATCACAGGAGATGATTCGTTCTTCTGGGCAAGGCAGGCGGAGAGCATACTCACCACAGGTCGGCACTTCACGCACGACACACTGGGCTGGATGGGAAGAGACCTGTCATTTCCCCCCATATTCGCCTACGTGATCGCAGCCGCAGGACTCTTCGGGCAGCTAGCGATAGGCGGAAAGCTGCTGCTAAACGCGATAGCCGCAACCACAACAGTATTCGTATACCTTATAGGGTTGCACCTGACCGGATCGAAGCACGTGGCAGCACTAGCGGGAGTGGTCAGCATCATGACACCAGTGTTCCTTGCAGAGACCACCACAAGCCTGACACCATACAGCATGATAATCCCTGTCTACGCCCTGATGGTCTACGCATACCTGAGGATCGAGACCAGAGCATGGACGATCATATACCTCGCTGCGCTTGCGATACTATCCTTCTTGAGCCCGCTTGCGATCGTATTTATTATAGGCCTTGGAGCCTACGCAATCCTCACAAAGATCGAAGGGATAAAACTGCGGCGCGAGGAACCAGAAGTGATGATGTTTGGCGCATTCTTCATAATCTGGGCTGCGCTAGTCCAATACAAGCGCGCGATCCTGTCACACGGCCCGGGATTCATCTGGCAAAACATACCAGACCAGATATTGAGATCATATTTTACGGATGTCAACATAATATCGATCATCACCAACATAGGACTAGTTCCCTTCGCTGCAGGAGTATTTGTGACATACACATACCTCCTGCGCAAGCAATCATTAAACGCCACTATGATTATCGGACAGGCGATCGCCATCGGGGCGCTTCTTTGGATGAAACTTGTCAAGCCA
This sequence comes from Nanobdellota archaeon, assembly GCA_038046365.1. Taxonomy (GTDB): domain Archaea; phylum Nanobdellota; class Nanobdellia; order Woesearchaeales; family JAGWAF01; genus JBBSWF01. Next base: position 6,569 of record JBBSWF010000053.1, on the reverse strand, counting down.
CAATCCGGATACCTTCTCTTCGGACTAATATTATGCCTGCTATTCGCATTCGGGTACCAGTCATTCCTGTCATGGCTTGGCCAGACGCGATTTGGAGCCACGCACAGGTTTACACCTTTAGCCGTGTTCCTCCTTGTAGTCGTGACTTCACTTCTCCCAAGCATCGCAATGACCGCAAGCGCAATCAGCGACTCACGGATGGACGCGCACATGCCTGCGCTAGAGTGGCTTGGCAAGCACAGCTCACCAACAGCCACAGTACTCGCCGACCCAGATGAAGGCCACCTGATAAACGACATCGCGCAGCGGCCGACAATGATAGACTCGAATTTCGTGCTCGCGCCAGACTCTGAAACAAGATACAGAGACCTCCAGATGCTGACAAGCACGCCGATACGATCAACTGCGATAGACATTCTGTCAAAGTACAACATCCAATACATCTACTACTCACCCAGGTTCGCGAAACGATTCACCGAAGAATCAAGATGGCTATCTGACACCAAATGCTTCTCACCATTATACAACAACACCATAGTGATCTACCAAGTGACATGCCAGCTGCAAAAAGTGTGAAAAAAGACAGCCCCCTGCAGAGATGGGCGCCGTTCGCGATAGCCTTGGCCATCATCGCGGCAGTATTCCTGGCAAGGTATCTCCTTGACAACCAGCTCGCGCCGGGAGGCGAACCATACCTGCAAGCCAGGCTGGCGCGCACCTTCTTCACAAAAGGGATCATACAAAACGACCATCTGGCAGTGGGCGGAATGCCCATTCTGTTCACACCTTACAAAGCAGTAGTCACCCTGATGTCATATGCCGCCGGATACATCGGCGCGGCGATATTAACGCCAATCATATTCCTGTTGATATTCCTCTACGCACTCGACAAGTTGCTGACTCAACTAGGAAGGACGCCAATTGAGAGGGCGATAACTCTCGCGATCGTCGCAAGCTCGCCAACATTCCTCCATGATGCGCTAATTACAGGGCCGCAGATGGCAATACTCGCTTTCACGACACTCTCATCCACCCTTCTGCTAGACGACAGGACCGCCAATAAACTCATCGGTCTTGCTGCCGCGGGACTTGCATCAAGTTTCTCGCCAGTCACAGCATTGATCACAATACTTGCCGACCTGATAATACTGCTCCACAAAAAAATCTCGTGGAAATGGATAGGCGCAATGGTAATTACTTGCATAATCGGCGTCAGCTTCATACCCTCTGAGGCCACAGTGGCAGGAACAGGAGGCGGACTTGCAAAGACACTTGCAGACCTCGGAGGGCTTGGAGGCATACCAACTTTCACGATCCTCCTAGCAGCGATAGGAATATGGAGATTATGGCCCCGGAAAGGCGCCTGCGCAGCGATAATCATACTCTGGATAGCGACATTCTATGACTTTCGGCTGATAAGCCACACCAACACAATAATCGCATGCCTAGCAGGAGCTGGCATAACGTACCTGACAGAACGCAAATGGAACATCAGCATGCTAAAACAATTGTCGATACTAGTCATCACATGCGGACTCCTCTTCTCTACGATCAGCGCAGCAGGACAGATATCACGACTCGGTCCATCAAACGACATAGCAGAGAGCCTTACCTGGCTAAAAGGGCACAGCAGGAGCGGACAGGTAGTCCTGTCATCCCCTGAGAACGGACTATGGATACAGTATTTCGCTGTTCGAGCAGCCACAGTAGATGAACGAATGACGCCTGAAGACAACAGAACAAGGATGGCTGACGATGCCCTAAAGACAGTATACAGCGAGAAGGCCGCCATGTACTTTAAGTCGACCAACACATCCCACGTATTAATTACCCCAGACATGATGGAAGGCAGCGTATGGAACCAGCCTGAACAAGGACTCCACCAACTGCTAAAAGACGACGAAACTTTTAAAAACGTATACCATAGCGATGGCATTGAGATCTATGAGTACCTAAAGAATTACGGCTGACACGATCTTTTTGGAGAAACAAGATGAACATCTGGCTTTCAGCGCTTCTATGGATGACTTACCTATTATCGTTATACTTCTCAGTGTTCTGGCTGCTCGTCTTTCTGGATAATTCCCGCGGATTCTTTGACAGGCCTAAAAAAACACCGAAAAGGACGCCGCTTGTAACAATAATCGTCCCAGCCAAGAACGAACAAGACACTATCACAGGAACGCTGCAATCTATAACCGAGTTGGATTATCCCTCTGACAAAATAGAACTGATCGCGATTTGCAACGCCACCACAGACAAGACAGCAGAGCGCGTCACGGAATTCATCAAAACCCATCCTGAGAGGAACATCAGGCTAATACAGACGCCAGAACCCGGGAAGGGCCGGGCGATGAACAAAGCGTTAGCGAAGGCGAAGGGAGAATTCTTCGCTTGTTTAGATGCGGACTCATTTGTTGACCCTGGGTCTTTGAAGAAGATGCTAGCAGTGTTCGAAGAGCACGACACGAACCTTGCAATCGTGACGCCAGCGATGAAGATTCGGTCGCCACGGAACCTCTACCAGAGGCTGCAGAGGATAGAATACATGCTGTCTATATTCATCGGACGATTGATGTCGAAGATAGACTGCCTGTACGTCGCGCCGGGCCCGTTCTCAGTATACAGGACAGAGACGATCAGGAATATAGGCGGCTTTGACGAGCACAACATAACAGAAGACATGGAGATAGCATACAGATGCCAGAGAGAGCACCTAAAGATAACGCAATGCCCGGACGCATGGGTCACCACAGTCGGGCCAGCCACGATGAAAGGCCTGTACAACCAACGCAACAGATGGTTCAAGGGTGGATTATTGAACACCCTAAAGTACAAAGCGATCCTCGCCAACAAGCAATACGGAGACTTCGGCATGATACAGATGAGCATCAACTGCCTGATGTTCTTCTTCTCCAGCACAGCCATACTCTTCTTCACATACTACATGATATGGCCAATGATCACGCAGTTTAGGGACCTGTACCTGATAGGCTTCGACATTTGGCCGCTTCTCACCCACCTGCAATTCAAGTTCTCGCTCCTCTACATCGACATCGAGAAAGTCCTCATCGCCAACTTCCTGATGAGCCTATCACTCCTCTTCATCTGGATAGCCCACAAGAACGCCCAGGAATCAATCAAGCAGACACGATGGACGATCGTGCCGTACGTGTTTGTGTATTATCTGGCGCTTTCATTGGTGGCGCTGGTTGTTTTGGCTGAAACCGCGATGGGAAAGAAGCCAGAATGGTCGGACGCGAAGGGGGAGTGAATCAGGATCAGCGAGTCCTGATCTCTTTTCTGTATCTTCAACTGAGAGAATCGAGCAAGAGACCCGATTCCAGACCCGAATGATAATAGACGAGAAAACGATAATCGTGGAAGGCGGCGAGCCGAACAAGACACGAACCTCCACGAAATGACACGAAAAAAACACAAAAAACCTCGAACGCGACCCGATCGAGGCACTAATCCTCATCCCAAAGCACTGTCTTTGACCCGAAAGATGCGAATACCTCCCTGAGCTCCTCAGACGAACTGATACTTGATTCCCTTTGTCTTCCCAGACCTCTTGAGGAATCCCTTCTTGCACAGCAGGCTGAGCTCACGCTCCGCAGTCGAGTCAGAGACACTATTGAGCTTCTGATAATCATCGTTGCCCATAGCGCCCAATGTCCTTGCGTAATCCAAAGCTTTCCGCTGGCGCTCGTTCAAGTCATACGGGATGCGATCGAAGGACCGACGGAAACCATCCAGTCCGAAGCTCTTCGGAATCTTGTCCATAAGGTGAGGCCCGAGGACGCCACCCAGGATAGCCACCCCTTCCGCGCCCAGGATCTTGCCCATGCTGACTATGTTGAACTCGGCGAGGAGCGCGGCGGCGAAGCCGCCGAACAGAGCAGAGCAGATAACCGAGACAGCCAGCCTGCGCCAATCCGGCCTGACGACCCCTTGAGCGTCATACGCCAGCCACATCGAGTAAGCCGCGCCGATCACGGCGCCGAAGACCGCGCAGATCGACAGCTCGAGCAACCCAGCAAGGAAACCGAAGAGCCGCTCCCAGATAGCAGGATCATAGATCATCTGAACCACCTCTCATCGAGACCCTTATCGACTTCCACAATGCAGGGAAAAAGCCCGGATAGAGGAAGAGGGCCCCGATAAAATCGGTCACAATGTGCGCAAAAACGCCATAGACCGCGCCGAAAAAAACAGCCTCGATCGGCCCGACGACCCTTCCCACCCCTGACAGAACACCACCTGCCAGGCCGATGACGGCGCTAGTCGCCATCCCAGCAAGACCTGCGCTCTCATACCCGACCCAGATGTCTGTCTCACTATTGTACCTCGCCCTCAGAAGGGCGCCAGCCATCCCGCCGAACCCGGCGAGCAGCGTATTGACTACTAACATATGTATCACTTCTCCGGGGCTGTGCCCCAAGTTTTTTCCAAACACCACCCCCACAGCCCCCGATCCCCCCTGAGAAAGCCCTCGCCAGGGCCCTTGCGGGACCCTGGCTTGGGAAAAGATGTGATAGCTTGGTATCCAGGAATAGTCGCCAGAATGGCTTGAAGAATAGTATATATTGTTATATAACTTAATAAATAGCCCATATATGAGAATGGCAAAAGATGTCAATTCTGGAAACTAAATTATATGAACATAAGATAATATATAAATAAAGTCCAATATTGGTAGCATAATGGAATTAAATATCACGGAATTGAAAGTCCTGGCACAACTCGCCATCGACAACAGGACGATAGAAGGCATAGCCCGCGAGACCAAAAAGAGCAGGGCGCAGACATACAGGACAGCGAAGATCCTCAAAAAGAAAGGCCTTGCCATAAACAAGCGCGGAGCGCTGTCCATCGCGCGCGAAGCGCACCCCATGCTACTCGCGCACCTGGCAGCAGACCATCCTGAACTGATCGAGCTTCTCAGCGGATCAGGGATCGAGATACTCAAGCACACCCTAGAGCCAAAGACAGCTGCGCAGATACAGAAGCAGACAAGACTCTGCAGAGCAATCATCCACAGAAAGCTCAAGGCAGCCATCCAACTCGACGCAATCCGAAAAGAGCCGGGCGGCCACTACATCATCCACGAACGCCGCAGACCAAAACTCAAGGAATTCCTCGAAGAGCTACGCGAACATGAACGGATGATAGACGACAGGATACCGCAGGACGCGATCATATTCAGAAGGTCTGGAGCCACAGTCATATTCTCCTCCAACGCGGACCTGACACACGCGGCGAGGACGGCATTCTCGGCTTATGAACGGTGGGGGGTGAAGACTGAAGCAAGCAACGGAAGGGAAGGCAACAAAGGGGCAACAAACAGGGGGGCAAACAACAAAACGAAATACTGGAGAATACCCAAGACGGAACTGACGATATATCAGGTGTTCAGGGATTCTCTCGCTGTGGCTGAACAAACTAAATCTAAAGAGCAGCTCACCTTGATAGGCAGGTTCTGGATGAAGCACAGGAAGCGGCTGGGTAAGATCAGACACCCTATTGTCTACGACCTACATCTTGTGATGGACGGGGCGGAGATTGACGGATATCCGGGGAGGAAAGAGGTGGAGGGGTAGACGGGGAGGGGGAGGGGTAGACAAAAGCAACAGAACCACCGGGAACTGATTGTCGTGTACCATACGGTACACTGTCCAAGTGGTTTTACCCGTTGCAGTCATTATCCAATCACGGCATTATAAAAAACATTATGGTACACAATAAATAACCTTAAATATTTCTGACCTATAAAAGAATCATATGACCGGAATAAAAATCAATCATAAGAACGAAGCCCTCCTATCCCTCGCCAAGAGGGAGATGCACGGGAGGGAGCTCGCCAAGGAGCTGAAGACCTCGCTCACCAGGACGCAATCGATACTCAACGAAGCCAGGAAGGACAACATACTGGACTACCGAACCGAAGGGAGGAACCACAAGTATTTCATCAGGAAGAACCTGGCCGCGAAAGCAGCCCTGATCTGCGCCGAGAGCTACAAGCTGCAGAAAACAATCGCCAAACACCCCATCCTGATGCCCATCTTCCAGGACATAATCAAAGAGAGCAATAGCGGCCTCATAATCCTCTTCGGAAGCTACGCGAAGGGCACGCCAAAAGAAGACAGCGACATAGACATCTACATAGAGACAAAAGACCAAAAAACCAAAGACAACGTAAGGAAGATAAACGACCTCATCAGCGTGAAGATAGGCGAATTCAACCCAAACGACCTCCTGACCATAGAGATAATAAAGAACCATGTGATCATCCGGGGAGGGGAGAGATTCCTTGAAAAAACCGCATTTCCTGTCTAGGCTGAAAAAAGAAAAGAACCTCATCCTGACCGAGCCATCGGAGGAGATCGCGAAGTCATACCTCCTGAAGAGCGACAAGTGCAGGATAGTGGCAAAATTGGCTTTCGACGCAGGCATCTACGAGAACGCGGTCGGCGAGGCGTATTATTCAATATACAACACAGTGACCTCATTGTTCGTATTTGAGCGATGAGAATTCTTAAGGAGGATTCCCAAAGGGAATCCTCGGG
>JBBSWF010000052.1:0-27553 GCA_038046365.1 Nanobdellota archaeon | reverse complement strand
CTACACCACCGGTGATCGCGCTTCGCGCTCAACACCGGTAGGAAAACCTATTTTAGGCAATTCTTTTATCAGCCGGCTAGAGATCCCTGTGAAAAAGGCCTATCCTTTCAATGAGTTGCACGATTTTTAGCACCCTTAATAAAGGGACGCTCTATCGATTTCTATATGCGCATCGTCCATGCAAGAGCCAAGGCTCGCGAGGAAGTAGGCCAGAGATCCAGCCTAGGGCCTAAGAAAAGATCTCTCCGTCCGTCAGTTCAGGCTGAGAGCTCCATCCCCCGGCAGCAAGACATGTTCCATTTCGATTGCATCCCGAAAGTCGACACGGCTGATGAGTTGATCGACATCACGTTCAGGAAGGCCTCTGCTGCCGCTGACAAGCACCGTGGCAAGAAGTTCTCAAAGGACCGCATGGCGCGGTCGAGAGAGATCGAGAAAGTGCGCATCACCGTCCTCAAGGATGCTCTCTACGCCCGCCTTGATAAGATATTCCTGTCTTTCCCGGACATCCGTTTGATGAGCCCGTTCTATCAGGAGCTCGCGAAGAGCTTGATCGATGTCGAGCAGTTCAAGCGATCCCTCGCCTCCATCAAATGGGCGCAGGGCAAGATCGGAGATTTCTGGGCGTTCTATAACGGCAAGATCACAAAGACTATGGATCTGCGCGCGATAAACCCTTACCGCCGTGAATATTACGGTCGTATGGCAAGCGTTCTCAAGCAGATCAAGTCGAACCTGAAGTTCCTCGAGGATGTCAGGCGCACGTTCAAGCAGTTCCCTGTGATCGATACTGGCGTCCCGACGATAGCTATTGTTGGCTTCCCTAATGTCGGCAAGACCACGCTCTTGTTCAAGCTCACCGGTTCAAAGCCAGAGATCGCGCCTTACGCTTTCACTACTCAGAACATAAATGTCAGCTATTACAATCTTCAAGGCATGCGCGTACAGGTGCTCGACACTCCAGGCACGCTCAACCGTTTTGAGAGGATGAATGCTATCGAGAAGCAGGCTCACCTCTCTATGAAGTATCTCGCCGAGGTCTTGGTCTACGTCTTCGACCCAGCGGAATCATACCCTATCGCCGACCAGGTCAAGCTCTTCAACGCTGTGAAAGAGATGGGCAAGCCTGTCGTCGTCTACGTCAGCAAGGAGGATATCTGCGACGCGCAAGACGTCAAGATGCTAGTTGACAGGTTCGGCGGGATCACGGATAGGGAGAAGCTAAAGGCGGCAGTGGCGAGTGCATTGAAAAGGTAAGATTCACGCCAACTCAATCACTATTCTCCTTTGATTCTCAGGGTATATTGTCACTTCTTCGCCTTTCTTGAGTTTCAGGAAGTCTGCTATCGGTTTGGATATCCGAACATCCAGCGAGTCTCCGCTCTGCCCTACTTTGGTCTTTGCGCGCAACCCCCATAGTCCTTTCTTTTTTGTGGCCGCTGTGATCGCGTCAGAGGTGTCTTCATCGAAGAATTGCTCTTTGCAGGCAGGGCAGACCTCTGCAGGGAACGTTCCTATCAGCTTGCCGAATAGCTCGTACTCGACGTTCTTCTTCTCCAGTGTCTCTTTCTCGCACATGTAGCATCGTTTCATTTTAATCACCCATCGTTTCGTTTCTATCTCATTGATAACTAGTCTATCATTACTGTTTTGATTATGTACTCATCTCCGGTGACTTTGTACGCGATCCTTATGTAGGTGTATCGTGCCACCAGGCCGTCGGTCTGCGGTGTCTTTGAGCCGCGCGCGATCGCGGTCTTTATCTGCTCCTTGTCTATCCCTCTCGCATCCATCTGCTCCTGTGCGTGCCTTGTGAGGATCAATCTCATCTGCTAACACCTTATAATGATCTATTAGGATATATGATTATTTAAAAGTTTTGGTGGGACGGGGGATCCAAGGCGTTTCTGTTGGTCTAGATATGTGCACTCGTCACCGTTTGCCCTTAGACCATCTGGTTATCTCTTTCTTTGCATAGGAGATCAGGTCTGATGTTATATAGAGCGAGGACAAGTTGTGGAGGTTGTCCAAGGTTTGCATAGTCTGTTCTTGGCTCATCAATCCCTCCCTGAGATTCCTAAGGATGATGGCCAGCGTCCCATTCGCTGACAGCCCTTCGCGTTTCGCGCAATCCCGTGCATCGAGATCGTCCGTGAAAAAGAGCCGTATCCTTTCCTTCCTACATAAAGCGATGCTTGTGGCTTCTCCGAGGTCTATCTCATCTCGTTCCATCAGCAGTTTGGAGTAATCTTTCCTAGGAGCGTCAAGGGGGATTATCCTCACGAGTTTCAACGGGGATGGATCCCTTGTTTCATCCGCCACTTCAGGTGTGACGCATCTCTTGGAGATCACTCCAAGCGCGGACAATGTTCCTGCCTCGTTGAGATGTATCAATGGCCCGGCGTCGAGCACCGCCGCCTCAATCTTTCCCATAGAGTCCCCATTTGACGTCTTCTTTTACAGCTGCCTCGAGTCGTTCCAGTTTTACCTTCCGGACCAGGCCGCGTATGGCGTCGCGCACGAATTCAGAGCGGTTCGCGTACCATCCTTCTTCGATGATCTCATCCATCTCAGCTGCGAGGCGTCCGGTGACTTTTGCGGGGATAGTTTCGGTGTTCATAAAAGTATTACTATGGTGATACTATTTAAGATTTGCGTATGTTGGGATCTTCAGCTTCGATTCATTCGCTGCAGGTTAGGATACACGCGCGATCCTAACTTCAACCGCTGCGTCGCCGTTCTTGTCGAAATCTCCTGACGACTGCAAGTAGGCGCGCACAGTCTCGGTGTCTGTCGTGCCTGTCGCGTTGTATGCTCTTGCAAGGGTCTTTACTGCGTTGTAGGAGGTGTCAGCTGACAGTCCGGGTTTTTTGCCGTACTCTCTCTGGTAATCTATTATGAAATCCGGGTCAGTTGGTGCGAGGTCGATCAGATAAGCTCCCTCGGCGTCTTTGAGGTCGACAAGTCCGGCTTTTATCGCGGTCCCAAGCGATCCTTCTGAGCTTATCAGTACGGTCTTGAATCCTTGTTCTTTGAATTTCTTTATTGTGTTTGCGGCGTCATTTTGTCCTGACGCGAGGAATACCGCGTCGATATCTTGTGCTGCGATTTTAGTTATTTCGCTACCGAGGTCATTGTTGTCTACGTCTGGCCCTGCAGCATCATATACTATCTTGCCGCCGGTTTTAGCCAATAGCCGTTCAAGCGCGCTCTTATGGGCCAAGGCCCATGGTCCGCTGTTTCTGATCAAGGCGATGTTCTTTATCCTCTCTTTTTGCATGACTGGTCTGATGGCGTCTATCTGGCGTTCTATCGAGGGCCATGTGCGAAATAGGTTGGGGCTAAGCCTTGACTTTGGGTCGGCGTTGCCAGTGGATGGATTTATGATTATCAGCCCGGCCTTCGCTGTCACGGGCGTTATCGGTTCAAGGGATAGATCCCACGTCCCTCCGATGATCGCGTCTACTTTGTCGACATCGATTAGCTTCTGTGTCGCTGTCACAGCGTTCTTCCCGCTTGTTCCATCGTCCTCAAATATGACTTTGATCAGCCGTCCATTTACCCCTCCTGCGGCGTTGATTTCTTTCTCAGCGAGTAGGATCCCATTCCTTGAAGGCTCGCCATAGGACTGCGCGAATCCTGTCAGGCTAAGAACCGCCCCTATCTTGATTGGTTCGGCTATCGCCTTGCCGGTCGGATTGGCCGGCTCGCATCCCGAGATCACAATTGCGGATAGGATTAGTATGAAGAGTATCTGGAGAATGATTCTGTTGGGAGTTTGAGTCATTTCAGTTAACCTCGATTTATTTATTCGGTATTCTGAGTCATCGAAACATTTATATTTGAGGTACCCCTAAAGGGGGACTATGGATGTCCCTGGCGTTTTGAAGAGCATCGGGCTGACTGATTCCGAGACTAAAGTATATCTGGCTCTATTAGATATTGGCGACACCACCCGGGGCGAGCTAGTGAACCGGTCAGGGATCGCAGGCTCGAAGGTATACGAGGTCCTGGATAAGCTGCATTCCAAAGGGTTGATCTCTATCTACATCGTGGGGGGCATCAAGCATTTCAAGGCTGTGAGCCCAAAGCAGGTTCTGCAATATATCGATGACCAGAAAGCAGAGATGGGGAAATCTGAGGAGATGGCCAGGAAGGTCTTGCCCGAATTGATGGCAAGATTCGCTTCATCAGAAGAAGAGCAGGAAGTCGGGCTGCTAGTCGGCATGAAAGGCCTTGAGATAATATTCAATGAACAGATCGAGCTGCTTAGACGGGGGGAGGTGTGTTATGTCATCGGAGGCACGCGCGGGTCTGATGAAGAGGCAGTCTATGCTTTTTTCCATAAGATCCATATCCTTAGGCAGAAGAAAGGCATTATCACAAAGATGTTATACAACATGGACCAGAGGCACCTGATCGAGGCCCACTATTCAAACAAGGAATTTCCTCTTACCGAGACCAGATACATAAAGCTCATGTCGCCGGTGGCTATCAATATCTACCGGGATCGGACGGTGATAATCGTGTTCGGCAAGAAGATCACCTCTATCCAGATAATTTCTCAAGACGTTGCTGACAGCTTCCTTGAATATTTCCATATGTTGTGGGCGGCTGGCAGGCCGTGATCATCAACCTTTAAATAATAGTAGGCATTATACCAACTAAAATGCGAAGAGTGAGCAAAGGCGACAGGGTGTTGGAGTTGTTCTTCAATGAGCCGACACGGCATTGGCATTTTGAGGAGATCCTGATAGAAGCGGGATTGAGCCGGAAACCCCTTTCGCGTTGGCTGAGCATACTCCTCTCTGAAAAGCTCATCCATCGAGTGAAACCCAGGGGCAAGATGCCATTTTACACAGCTAATTATGCCCTTTCTCCATATCAGGTCCGCAAGAGGATATTCGCCATGGAGATGCTGGAGAAGAGTGGGTTGGCGCAAAAGTTATCGGCTCTCCCAAATGCCAAGACTGCGATAATCTTTGGCAGTATGACCCGCTGGGATTGGCATAAAGAGAGTGATATAGACCTTTTCATATATGGTGACGCGAAAGGCCTTGAACTTGGCGAGGTCGAGCGCCGGCTTGGCAGGGATATCGAGGTGTTCGAGTGCAAGGACAAAGAAAGCCTGTCTCGTCTCGGCGAAGGGCTTCTCAAGAATATAATCCATGGGGATATTATCAAAGGAGGTCTGGATTTTGTGAAGGTGAGTGTTGATGGTTGAATTCAGGACTGCGAGAGAAGCATTGGATAAGTGCGAGTCTAAAGGCCAGTTGCTCCCTCTAGCAGAGATTGATCCAGAGATTATGAGGTCTATTGTTGCTCTAGCCGCGGGAGATAAGCAGGCCGGATATTTATAGTGGTAACTCAAGGAGGGTTGACTGGAAGCGAAAGATCATCACTTGCTATAGAACCTTCTTTCTAGCGCAGCATTAAGCGATCCCTTGCCGTGCTTCTGCTCGTATAGCGCTGCGGTCGCTTCAGCCAGCGCCTCGTGCGTCCCGACGTCTGACCACCATCCTTTGATCTTGATGGCCCGGCAGGTCCCTTCATTGACATAATGCCCTGTCACGTCTGTTATTTCGTATTGGCCGCGTGCGCTCGGCTTGAGGTCGCTGATGACCTGGAATGTGCTCTTGTCTAGGATGTACGCGCCCACTTGCGCCCAGCTGCTCTTCGGTTTCTCTGGTTTCTCGACTATCTCGACGACTTTGTCGCCGTCTAGCGTCGCCATGCCGAATTTTGCGCGCTTGACTCCGTCCCATCCGGTCTCGTAGAGGTCTTCTTCTTCTATGTGCCTAAGGAACACTGTCGATCCGCCTTTGAAGTTCTTGATTGGCTCGACCAGGAAGTTCTCATCTTCAAATATGTTGTCTCCTAGGAGCACGCATACGTCGTCTCCTTCAGCCCAGGTCCTGCATTTTCCTATCGCGTCTGCTATCCCGAGGGGATCGTCTTGCATCCGGTAGCTTATGTTGACTCCCAGGTGCGATCCGTCGTTGAGCAGTTCAACGAATGTGTGGGCGTTTCCGCGGTTGAACACGACGCAGATGTCAGTTATCCCCGCGTTCTTGAGGTATATGATGGGATAGTGCACCATCGGCTGGCCAAATACGTTGAGGCCTTGCTTGTTGGTGGCGAGTGTCGATGGCAGAAGGCGTGTCCCTTTGCCTCCGCATGTGATGATTCCTTTCATAGGATAGTGGAGGGTATTCCTGGTTATTAAGTTTGTCCCCTTTGTTTATCCCACCCGGCCAATAGGATCAGCTTAAGATCACATCCCATTGATGAGCAGGTATACGATTATTCCGATCTCTATGACCGCCGAGACTATTCCAATGAGCCCCAATGTCTCAGCGAGAGATTCTTTGAATCCAGATACGTTCTTCGTTTCTCCCATGTGTCCGATGTGGTTCTGGAGACTATAAACGTTTCTAGATATCACTTCTTGAGCGGTCCCCACCAGTCTTTGCGGTCCTTGTACCACTGTATCGTCTTGGCGAGCCCTTCGTCGAATCCGATTTTGGGTTTCCATCCAAGCTTTGATCGGATCTTGGAATCGTCGATAGCGTACCTTTTGTCGTGGCCCTTGCGATCCTCGACTGGTTGGATGAATGATTCGTCCCGTCCGCAGGCTTTGATGAGTTTCATTGTTAATTCCTTGTTCGAGAGAGGAGTTTGTCCGGCGATGTTGTAGGCTTCTCCGTCTTCTCCTTTGAAGAGCACGGCCATAAGGGCGGCGCTGTTGTCTTCTGCGTGTATCCAGTCTCGGATGTTTGATCCGTCGCCGTAAAGCGGCACTTTCTTGCCTTCGATCAGGTTGGTGATAAAGAGAGGGATCACTTTCTCTGGATATTGGTAAGAGCCGTAGTTGTTGGTTGTGCGCGTCACGATCACCGGGAACTTATGTGTCCGCCAATACGACAATGCGATCTGCTCGCTCGCTAGTTTCGATGCCGAATATGGAGAGTTCGGGTGGAAAGTGTCTGTCTCTTTGGAGAACCCTTTCTCGACGCTTCCATAGACTTCATCGGTGGATATCTGCAGGAACTTCTTGGCTCCGCTCGCTCGTGCGGCTTCGATCAAGGACACGGTACCCATCACGTTGGTCTGCACAAAAGGCGATGCGTCGTTTATCGACCGATCGACGTGTGATTCCGCTGCGAAGCTCACCACCGTGTCGATTCTGAATTTGGACATGATGAACCTCATCAGCGCCGCGTCGGCGATGTCGCACGTTGCTCCTGCGCAGGTCTGCGGTGTGAGTTCGACATAGTTCTTGGCTCCGCGCACGTCGTCTAGGTTGCGCGGGTTCCCGGCATAGGTGAGCTTATCGAGATTGTATATCGTCGCATTAGGCAAGGAGTTAACGGCTAGGCGCACGAAGTGGCTTCCGATGAATCCCATTCCGCCGGTGATGAGTATATTGTCCATATCAGGGGCATCAGAGGCATCTTGCTCTTAAACGTTGCCGAAGTATGAAGTCTCTCAGCTATCGTTTAAGTGGTATGCCCCGTTGAGCCAACCGGATTGGGAGTTTATAATCAGTCTCTCTTATCTTCCTGTGCAGTGCTTCGATCTCATCGAACAATCCGAGATATTCCTGGTTCGGCACGAACCTGTACGTCCCGATTATCCGTTCGCGGATCCCGACTAGCTGGTCGAGTTCATCTTTGCTCAATGCCTGTTCGAGTGGCGCGACATTCTTCCCGTCCAGCACTAGTGTCTTCTCTCCTACAGACACCTTGTTGTATGTCCTGTATTGGGTGAGCCTGCTAATCCGACCGTCTTTTGGCGCGGTCGCTCTTGCTTCTTCTTCTGATGCGTGCCGTGTCACGGTATATGGACAGTTCCCGTGATAGAAAGGTGTGAAGAACCTTAACGGGTCGCTTGCTGATGGGTGGAACGTGTTGGGTAGATGTATCCCTTGCGATGACGTGAGGTCGTCCAGTTCCAAGAATGGGTCATCCGCGCTCGCCCCTCCGTCGAGTTCTGATAATGCGGATAGGAACAGAAAAGATGCGTCGATGTCTGTGATCTTGCGCAGTAAGTCTGCGTTGAAGTTGCCGCGGTTGTAAAACGGGCTAAGCAGGTATGTAAAGTATGCTTCCTTGGCGTTCTTCTCAGGGGGGTAGTAGAGGCCTGCTGACATTAGCGCTCTCATCAGGAGGATGTTGTAGACCCGCCCTGGTTCTCCCCAGACTAGCCTGCCGTTGTCGATCATCGTGGTCTTGTGAGCGTCAAACAGGGTCGTATCTTTGGCTATGATCGATTGGAGTTTTGAGTGTAGCTCGTTGTTTTCGGCGCTCTCGATCCGTCCTTCACTGCCCAGTCTGCGGAATTCCTTGGCGCGTTCGTGCATTGACATGTAGTGGAAGACGTCTAGTCCGATGTAGCCCATCTTGTCAAGGTCCAATCCTTTGCTGTGCATCAACGAAGCGGCCATACATGGCTTGATGCCTCTGATTATCTCGCTTAAGCTCTTCGCGTCGATGCCTAGCTCATGTTTCATCTTTGCCTGTATCCCGTCGTTGATCATTTCAAGGAAATGCGTCTCTTCATCAAGTCCTGGGAAATCAAGGTGTTTCATGGTGTCGCCTAAAGCTGGCGTGGCGTTGTCGTGGAGCAATCCAGCCATCGTGCCTTCCCGGATCTCTTGTTGTGTCGCTCCCAATCGGGTCATTGTGATCCCCATCAGCGCTGCGACAAGGACCGAGTGCTCCAGCCGATTCTGATTCAGGTCATAATCTGAGACGATTTTCCTATGATTCTCAAGGTCGGGCGACACGTATAGTCCTATGTTCCCGAGCTGGTCTATCCGTGCCAGCCTCTGCAGGTTGAGGTTTGTGCGCGCGAAGTGGAACAGCGGGCCGGTCATCACGTAAGCGAAGTCCGATGAGAATGGCAGGAATGCTAATCGATGGTCAAATGCCGGCAGTCCTGTGTATTCTCTTAACCGTCCGAGCCGTCCGGCGTGTTCGAAGAACCGGCCCATCTCTTCTCGCGATCTTTCGTAGTTGAGCAGCCGTCCGATCAGGGCTTCTGGCACGATCATCGATCGTGGCAATGCCGCGAAATTCTTTGTGGACGCGCTGACCATGTATCGCGCTTCCGCGGGAGTGAACCCGAACTCGCTCCCATAATCCTCATTATCATCGGTTTCGCTGTCTGCGCAAATCAAGTATTCCAATTCTCTCTTCAAGTATTCCCTGATGTCCTCTTCGAGGTCGTATTCTTGAGGGAAACGGATGTCTAGGTTAGATATCCTTAGAGTGGATTGATCCGCGTCGCGGTCTTGCATGAGTGCGCGACCTCGGGATTATATTAAAAGATGGTGGCGTCTAAAGTCTATACGGCGACGCGTATGGATGAGTGGCTGGTTCGACCCAACGATTGCGCGCTAGATTCTTTTCATGTTCTTGGACAAATCTTTCGATGCCTTCAGCGTCTGGACCGCACAAGGATATGTGGGTCATGATGGTCCAACCTGGCGTGCCAAGCGGCCCTTCGCTGTACGGTTCTCTCTTTGTCTTATAGGAGAGTCCTGCTGTGATGTTCGAGAGGAAATAAGAAGTATGCATCTCCCCGCACGGAGTGCTTGTCGGTTCTCCTAACTGCACTGCTCCGAAGGAGTCTAGAAGGATTTTGAGGTTTTCTTTTTGGATCATGGACTGATAACGATGCTGCCGGAGATGTGTGGGTGTTTTTTCCATCTTATGAGGATTCCGCGCGGGTTATTATGTCTTTCCAGTAACTATTTTAAAGCTAGGCGCGCCGTTCAATCGGATGGACCTCACCTGCGACCTCCACCTCCACGGAAGATATTCAAGAGCCACTTCCAAAGATCTCACTATTGAGAATCTTGAGAAGTTCGCTCGAATAAAAGGGATGTCGCTCCTTGGCGCTGGCGACTTCACGCATCCGAAGTGGGTAGAGGAGGTCAAGTCCGCCACGCAAGAAGATGAGCATGGCATCTTGCGCACCAAGTCAGGATTCCCGTTCATCTGGCAGAGCGAGATATCGCTTGTCTATACCCAGGATGGCAAAGGCAGGCGCATCCACAATGTGGTTCTCGCACCAAACGCAGAGGTTGTCAGGCAGGTCACAGATTACCTCAAGTCGAAAGGCCGCATCGATTATGATGGCCGCCCCATATTCAAGATCCCGTGCCCGGAGTTTGTCGAGCGTCTCAAATCGATCTCCGTCGACATCGAAGTCATCCCTGCGCATATCTGGACTCCGTGGTTCTCGCTCTTCGGCTCCAAGTCCGGCTTCGACAACCTCAAGGATTGTTATCAGGACCAGACCAAGCACATTCATGCGCTGGAGACCGGCCTCTCATCCGATCCTGCGATGAACTGGCGCCTCTCCATGCTCGATAAGTATAATCTGGTCTCGTCGTCAGATTCGCACAGTCATTGGCCGTGGAGAATCGGCAGGGAAGCCACCGTCCTCAAAGTCAACAAGGTTACTTATCAGGACATTATCCATGCCATCCGAAGCCCTGAAGGGGTCGCCATGACTCTCGAGGTCGATCCAGCGTATGGGATCTATCATGTCGATGGCCACCGCGCTTGTGGCATATCGATGGAGCCTAAGGATGCGAGGGCGCTAAATAACATCTGTCCTGTCTGCAAGCAGCCGCTCACTGTCGGCGTGCTTCATCGCGTCGAGGATCTGGCAGACAGGGAAGAAGGATACCTAAAGAAAGGCGCCGCACCGTTTAAGACGCTCATTCCGTTGTCGGAGATCATCGCTGCGGTTGTCGAGAAAGGCATCGCCACCAAGGAGGTGTGGGGGATATTCAACAATCTTGTCAAGGATGGCCGCACTGAACTCGATGTCTTATTGAGGATGCAAAAAGAGGAGCTGGATGCTCTCGCCGCTCCAAGCATCGTCAAGGCTATTATGGAGAACCGGGAAGGCGCAATCAAGGTCAAACCTGGTTTTGATGGTGTATACGGAGTCCCGATAATAGACGGCAAGATGAAGACTCCAAGCGCCTCGCCTCAGCCGGCGAAGAGGCCGAGGAAGGGTTCGTTGGCAGGCAAAGACCTTCCTCCTCCTGCGATCGAGAGGGAGAGGCAGGCGAGGCTTATCTGAAGCAAAGCATAATATACGACCGTAGATGATTGTAGCCAGATGACCCGATTCGGTCTTGACATAAAAGTCGCGCTTCTAGGCGCCACGCTCCCTGTCCTTCTCCTGCTCCTTTCGCTAAATTCAGTCTGGCCTGACCTGTCGAATTATGACGCGGTGTTCAGGTCTAATGATTTTGACTATTCGAGCGCGGTCCGGACAACCGAACAGCTGTTCGATTACTTTAAGGCTCCAATTGAGGCGCCTTTTAGCATCCCTGCTTTCAACTCAGGAGAAGCGTCGCATCTTAAGGATGTCAAGATGGTGCTTAAGGCCCAGTATGTCGTGATGTATGCGCTGATTATCCTATGGATTGCAGTCATCGTGTTTGACCGAAAGATATTTTGGAGAGCGGTCTTGTGCGCAGGATTGGCAGGCTTCCTTCTTTGCCTGTTCCTTGCGCTCGTGCCTTTTGAGACTCTTTTTGTCTGGTTCCACAAGCTGGTTTTCCCTCAGGGCAATTGGATTTTCGAGAGAGGGCAATTGATGGTCACGATGTACCCTCAGAGGTTGTTTGAGAGCCTGGCTGGCCAGATATTCACCAGGTTCTTTGCCATGCTCGCATCTTCAGTAATGCTTGGGTGGATCGGTGCTAAATTCGTACAAAAACCATGATATTGCTATGACTAGGCCCTTTGCTCATTGTAACTATTCTAAAATTGTAACAATCCTAAAATTTATATAATGATCGGGTATCCCGCGAGTGTAACACTGGGGGTTAATCGGGCATGAATGGATCTAGGCTTATCGTTACAGTGATGTTGGTCCTTGCTATGTTGATCTCTGGATGCATCACTATTGAGGACCGGCCGTCTAACTGCAGTGCCTCCTCTAATTCTTCATTGATAGTAATTGACGCAGGTGTTAACCGCACTGGGTCATCGCAGGTTCCATTGGGTCCTGCGGGTTCTGTGGAACAGCCCTCTTCAAGCAAGCCGCAGTCTATTAGCGAGAGCAATCCTTCTCTAGTTGAGGACAATGGATCTGCGTCGACAGAAGCGGCAGTGCCGGCTTTAGCGTCTGTGAATCCCCTGCTGTCAAAGCCAGGTTACAGGCCGGCGCCGCGGCCGGCGGTTTCTTACGATGCGCAAGAGCAGGCTCCAATTGTCAAGACGCCAGTCTCTGCTGCGCCTGCTAATGTTTCATCTGGCGCTGCAGATGATCCGTTTAGTTCACCCACGTCTCAGCCGATCGTGGTCTCGCCATCACAATACGCGGATCAGCAGGCGCAGCCAGCGCAATCAGGCGCGAGCCAGCCGCAATCCCAATATGCGCCTACGCGGACAGCATCCTCAGTGGTCCCAAGGGCCGCGAGCTCATTCACTTCTCTAAAAGGGCTGGTCAACGACCCGTTCGCACAGAAATCGATCTACGTCTATCCTGTCAAGCGCGCAAAGGAGGGCCAGAGGATATCATTCCCTGATCTCAACGCCACAGACCTTGATGGAGATATACTCACTTACTATTTCGAGCCTCCTCTCGATGAGAAAGGGGAGTGGCAGACCCAGAGGGGTGACGCAGGCAGGTACTACACAAATATCAGCGTGTCTGACGGCAAGAACATCACTGTCCAGACAGTCATCCTCATCGTCGAGCCGCTCAATAGGCCGCCGATCCTTTCAGCGGCGAGGAACACCATCGTCCAGGAAGGGCAGGAGATCCGCATAAATCCGAAGGTCGCGGATCCAGATAATGACTCTGTCATCGTCACCTTCTCGGGCTGGAAGGACTCATTCCCGTACAAGACCACATACGAAGATGCCGGGGCTCACATAGTCATCATCACAGCCGATGATGGATGGTCTACGGTGTCTTTGCCAATCAATATCACTGTCAAGAATGTCAACAGGATCCCTGTGATGGATCCGTTGAAGAACCTCACTGTGACAGAGGGCGATCTTGTGGAGATCAGCCCTTTCGCGTCTGATGCTGATGGTGAGAAGATCGTGTTCAGGTACACTCAACCTGTGGATCTTGATGGGAAGTGGCAGACAAAACGAGGGGATTCAGGCACATACCAGGTCACTGTCACTGCGACTGACGGCCAGGATTTCGTGTCAAAGGCCGTGTATGTGAGAGTTTTAAAATCCCACGATCCTCCGACTATCGTCTCCAGGGATATCACTGTCAATGAAGGCCAGACTGTGGCAGCCCAGGTCACGGTGTCGTCTCCGGATAATCTGAACCTCAGCGTCTCATATTCTGGCTGGATGGACAGTCCTGTGAGAGAGGTTGGATACGACGATCAGGGAGTCCACTTAGTGACAGCCACTGTCTCCGACGGCATAGCCAAGGCTTCGGCTACGTTCAAGGTCACTGTCATCGATGTTAACAGGCCGCCGATGTTCACTCCGGAATCGTTCGAATGAAAAGACAGCTTTTTATACCGGACGCAGTTTTCATTTATAACCTGGGTCCGTAGCTCAATGGCTAGAGCACCCGGCTCTTAACCGGGAGGTTGCGGGTTCGAACCCCGTCGGACTCATCAGTGAATTCTTTAAGTATCGAAAATCCATCGGATTTAATAATAGGTCATCTAACCTTGGTTCAACAAAAAACTACAAGGTGATGCGGATGGCCGCTCCAAGAAGTAAGTCTAAATCAGTCAGGAAGTCTGGATCTGTTGATAAGATATCTTGTTGCGGACAGTCCCCGCAGCCACAAGACAGCAGTTCAAGGAGACTGTCCCCTTCGGCCATCGTGTTTGGGCTGATCATTGCGATAATGGTGGTCTCAATCGGTATGACCGTTTTGTATCCCGCTCAACCGGCTGCGCCTGCGCAAACCTCTGTGGTTCAAGCTATGCCAGATCCTAAATCAGGTCAGGCGCCAGATGTGGCCATCAGGCTAGAAGGTCAAAATCCGGCCGCGAAGCTCGGTCCCCTCAACCATACATTCACGTTTGAAGAGGTCTTTGCGCGTCTGCACGATGCTGACAAGGCTCAGGGCACTGATTTCCGCAAGGAATCTCTTATCAGGGCTCCTGTTCAGATGAAAAAGATAGATCCTCTCCTTATGGAGGCGCGAAAGTTAAGGGATGACCTCAACAGGTCTGTAGTTGACAACGAGACGATCTACTGGCTAAGTATGGTTGAAGGTAGGATTAATATGTTGGAATCTCAAAAGTACCTCCACCTTGCGCTGGCGTATGGTCGTGAGGGCCTTATGTCAAAGAACCTGACTGACTCTTGCGCGAGAAGCAAGACAATCCTTGATGCGTCGCTTTTGTATAACCTGTCTGCGTTAAGGGGGGGCCGTGCGATGTATAATTTCGATGAAGTGTTAATCCATGAGAAAACGTGGTCTGTGCTTGGAGTCA
Organism: Nanobdellota archaeon; assembly: GCA_038046365.1. GTDB lineage: Archaea > Nanobdellota > Nanobdellia > Woesearchaeales > JAGWAF01 > JBBSWF01. The sequence goes on along the minus strand of JBBSWF010000052.1, from coordinate 13,095 downwards.
ATGACAAGAAGATGGCTTTCTATGGTGGAGACACTCGGGACATAGGAGGGATGGCGTTTAACAATGTCGAAGCCATCCGTGTAAAATGCATGGGTCTTAAGGCCGGGGATCAACCTAGCATGTGGCTTGATCAGAGGTAGGATCGGCTCCCCCAGTAAAGATTATATATCTCAGCATAGAGGCGGGTGTTATGAACAAGATATGGATTGTGGTCATCGTGTTCCTGGTTTTTGGAGCGTTGACAATCCGCGAGCAGACCTCTGACAGCAAGTCCTTCGCGCTCAGGTTCGTCGATTGGGTGAGCGGCTTGTTCACGAATCTAAAGGACTTGACAGGGCACGCTGTGAGCGATTATCGGTGGCTTCCTGAGAAGAACTCTACAACGTCAAGTCCGATAAAGACAAGGGGTGGATGATATGCTCAAAGAACCTGAATCTATGGACGATCTGGCTTATTTTACTAGGAGGCAGCTCCTTGGCGGCAAGGGTTTCGCCATGGCGTGGGTAGAGCGCCAGCCGTGCCCTAAATGCAAGAAAGCCACGATGGGCAAGCCCGCAGGAAAGGATGGGTCTGTAAAGATTAGGGCGAAGGAATACGTCTGCCCTGCCTGCAAGTATACAGTAGAGAAAGAGGAATATGAGGACACTCTGACATGCAATGTCAAGTACACCTGCCCTCACTGCAAGAAGCAGGGGGAGGCATCTGTGCCATTCGACCGCAAGAAGGTGACTGTAATTGATGAGGGGGAAGGCGGGAAGAAATCGTCTGTGGACGCGATTCGTTTCGCGTGCTCCTCTTGCTCGAAGAATATTGATATAGTCAAAAAGATGAAGAAATAGGTGATTAGTATTTTTGCTGCGTGAGGCTACAAAGCAGCCGAACGCGCAAAAATTGACCAGAACGTTTAAATTACACCCTGTTTGCTTCTCCGGATATGCCTGCTAAGAAGGGATCCTCCACCGCTGTTAAGAAGCAGTCCTCTGTTTCAAGATCGCCAAGGGCCAATAAGAAATCGCCTAAAGAAGTCGGCAAGCCATCATCCTCTAAAGAAGGCTCTGCGTCTCCTTTGACCCGTCAGGGTTTTCCTGCCGCGTCATCGCCGATAAAAGGCCATAAAAGGATTCTCGTCACCGCTGCCTTGCCTTATGTCAACAACATCCCGCACCTGGGCAATATCGTTCCGACGTTCTCGGCCGATGCGTATGCGAGGTTCCTCCGTTTGATTGAGGAGGATGTCATCTTTGTCTGCGGAACCGATGAACATGGCACGACCACTGAGACAAAGGCGCTCGAGGAAGGCCTCACGCCTAGGCAGGTCTGTGACAAGTATTTCGCCATACACAAGGGAATCTATGATTTCTTCCAGTGCCAGTTTGATTGCTTCGGAAGGACTTCGTCCAAGGAGAACAGGGTAATCACGCTCGATATCTTCAGGAAGCTTGAGGAGAACGGTTTCATTTCAGAGCAGTCTATGGATCAGGCGTTCTGCGGCGTCTGCAAGAGATTCTTGGCTGACCGATTCGTGGGAGGCGCCTGCCCTTCTTGCGGTTACGGGGAAGCCAGAGGCGATCAGTGCGAGAACTGCGGCAGGCTCCTAGATCCAGCAGAGCTCAAGAATCCAGTCTGCAAGATCTGCAAGAAGACCACGCCTGAGATCCTAAAGACCAACCACCTTTTCATTGATCTTCCAAAGTTGGACAGCCCTCTGCGCGACTGGATGCAGACTGTCAAGCCTAGATGGACTGTCAACGCTGTGACCATGACTGATGCCTGGCTCAAGGAAGGCCTCAAGGCCAGGTGCATTACAAGGGATCTCCAATGGGGCATCCCTGTCCCGATCAAAGGCTTTGGAGGCAAGGTGTTCTATTCGTGGTTTGACGCTCCGATCGGGTATATCGGTATCACCGCCGAGACAAGAAAAGACTGGAAAGAATGGTGGCAGTCCCCAAGTGACGTCCGTCTGGTGCAGTTTATGGGCAAGGACAACATCCCGTTCCACACAATCCTTTTCCCGGCGTTCCTAATCGGAACCAAAGAGCCGTGGACTCTCGTCTCTGACCTCTCAGTCAATGAATTCCTAAATCTAGAGGGGGGCTTGCAGTTTAGCAAGAGCCGCGGCGTAGGGGTCTTTGGCGACAACGCGATGTCAAGCGGCATCCCCGCAGATGTCTGGAGGTATTACATCCTGGTGAACCGGCCCGAGAAGTCTGACACTGAGTTCTCCTGGAAAGACTTGCAGAGCAAGATAAACGATGAGTTAGTCGGCAACTTCGGCAATCTTGTCAATCGTACGCTCACGTTCCTGACCAGATATTATGGCGGCGTGGTCGACAAGATCAAGCTCGAGCCTGAGGATGAGAAGTTCATACACGAGATCGAGTCTCATGAGGAGAATGTAAAGATCCTCATGCAGGAGATTCGGTTAAAGGACGCGCTAAAGGAAGTAATGCACATCTCGAAATTGTCGAACCAGTATTTCCAGCAGGCCGAGCCGTGGAAGACCATCAAGGAGAGGCCGCTGCGCGCCTCAACGACTCTCGGAGTGCTTGTCAATGTGGTCAAGGATCTGTCGATAATGATGCATCCGTTCATGCCTGGCGCGTGCTCGAGGATTCGGCATCAGCTCAATCTCTGCGCGGACCACTTGTGCTGGAAGCACTTGGGTCTAAAAGACCTTGGCGAAGGCCACAAGATCAACGGCCCGGAGATTCTGTTTAGCAAAGTAGATGATGCGACTATTAAATCCTTGTCAGACAAGTTCGGTTTTGGCAAGAAGGAGTTCCCTGCGGATTTGAGGGTCGCTAGGATCCTGGATGTCAAGCCACATCCGGATGCTGAGAAGCTCTATGTCATCCAGCTTGATGTGGGCAGTCTTGGCAAGCGCCAGATAGTCGCTGGCATCCGCAAGCACTACTCAGAGGACGAGCTCAAAGGCAAGCATATAGTCATTGTGGCGAATCTCCAGCCTGCGAAGTTAAGAGGTATAGAATCTCAGGGAATGTTGTTGGCAGGCTGCGAGAAAGACGACAAGAAGGTCCGTGTGGTTGAGGCGCCAAAGAGCTCTCCTGGTGATGTCGCGACGTTTGGCGGCGTCCAGGCCAAGTCAAGCCAGATCCTGTATGATGAGTTCGCCAAGATCCCTCTGGAAGTGATAAAGGGTCAAGTCGTGCAAGAGCACCAGGGCATCCCTCTTTGCACAGGCAGGGAGCCTGTGTCATGTGATGTGGCTGATCATGCGAAGGTGAGGTAATATGAGAAAAACTTTTTCAAGGACCGGCCTAATCATCGCGATGTCTTTGCTGGTGTCTATTGCCTCTTGTTCTGGCAGTGAGAATGACCTCCGATCCACTAATCTTCCAGATGGATTGGGGTTTGACGATCCTCAAGCATCGCCTGATCCGGGGAGATACGATTCTGCTCAAAGGATAAGAGATCCACAGCCGAGTCTGGTTGAGGCCCCAAAACTGCAGACACCCAAAGTTCCGTTGGGGGAGCGGATTACTCTAAACACCAGTGACGGTGTCCGCATCGCTGCTACTGTTTACAATGCGGATGGTGACTCCGGAGTAATATTGGTCCATATGATCGGCAAGGATCGCAAGAGTTGGGACCCTATAATCACGAATATTGCTACTAAGAGGTCGGTAATCGCGATAGATCTTAGGGGTCATGGTCAAAGCGGGGGCATCTTGCGCAAGTTCAGTGACGATGATTACAGGGCGATGGTAAACGATGTGGCTGCTGCAAGGCAAGCCTTGGGCAAGAAAGAGATCGCGATAGTCGGGGCAAGTATTGGCGCCAATGCGGCGATAAAGTACGCTTCGTCGGATCCGTCGGTTAAGACTGTCATCGCGTTATCGCCAGGTCTTGATTATCATGGTCTGCGCATCGATGATGTGATTCCTTACCTGGACCGGCCGATCTTGGTCGTGGCGTCAATGGGCGATCAGTATTCATATAACACGATGAGGAAGCTCTCTGAGATGAATAAGAGAGCCGAGACCGATACGCTGTCAGGCGATAAGCATGGCACCGACATGTTTGGAACAGGCAAGGGCGTGGAGTCTGAGATATTCCGGTGGATCGACGCGTTGCTTGGCTGATTAATCGAGTCTGTTCATCGTTGGCCTATCATTTCGGTTATGGCGTTTTTGGCAGCCGTGGCCATGCCTGCGAGGTACTCTTTTACCTCAAATCCAGTCAGGTCGTCATTTGGCTCTTCAAAGGTCAGTTCGACTTCGGTTACATCTGCAAGCATGGGGCCTGATCGGCACCAATCAAGGAAATCGTCCACTTCGTGTTTTGGTCCTTGCACGATTAGTTCTACTTTTCCGTCAGATGTGTTCCTCACCCATCCGATGAGTTTTCGTTTGATCGCTTCAGACCGGGCTGATGCTCTATAGAATATGCCTTGGACTCGCCCGCTGATAAGAGCATGCGCGCGCACTATTCTGGATGGATCGATTTTATCTGAGAGTGCGGGCTTATCGGATCGGGTTTTTCCTTTCTTGGTCATAAAGGTCTGACTCCATTGATTTTGTCGGCTTGTTTATCGTCTGATTATAGCGGACAGTGTCTATAGTTTATGATCAATTCGATTTGCTATTACTTAAGCGCGTTCTTGATCAGGTCTGACTTTGTGATTATTCCGTTGATTGCGCCGTCCTTGGTTACTAGCACCGCCGGGAAGTATCTCATCAGCCCCATCACTGCCGAGACCGGGGTGTTTGGCGCGACTATTGGCGGCGCCTCGCTCATCACGTCGCGGACCTTGAGGTCGGATAATGGTTTTTTAAGTCTTGCTTCTAATAGTCCGCTCTCGGAGACTAGGCCGATTACCTTGTTCCCGTCCATTACAGGTATCTGGGAGATGCTCCTTCGGCTCATTAGCGATACTATGTCTGTGACTGATTCTGCTGGCTTTGCTGATATGACGTCGCGCGTCATCAATTCTTCGGCTTTTCTCTCCTCTCTGTGGGAGAGCCGTTCTGTGGCTTGCGCGATTTTCTTTGCGTTGGAGAATGTGGGGTCTATCCTTCCTGCTTCTATCTTGGCGATGAGGGACTGTGACACCCCTGCTTCTTTTGCAAATGACGATTGGGTCAGGTCCAGTCTTTTCCGGATCTGTTTTAGTTTTGTTGGATCGAACTCGATGGCCATGAGCGTGATATTATTTTGTTGTCAGAGGTGCTTGATTTTACTCCATCTCTTCTTCCCGGCATATGTTGCAGACTAGCTGTCCTGAGATGTCAAGCAGTGTATCGCAGTATTCTCCGCAATGGTTGCACACCCCTTCTTTTGGCTTGGGCCGGTTGACCGGCTTGCGTGCCTCCTCGCGCAGGTCGATCTTCTCGACTAGCAGCTCAAACAGGTGGGGTTCTATCTTGACTATGTCTTTGAGTGTGATTAATCCCAGCAGTTTATTGCCCTGAACTACCGGAACGTGTCGTATGTCATGGTCGCGCATGAGCGCCATCGCCTCCACGAGATCGACTTCTGGCTTCACCGTGACAAGGTGCCCTACCATCACGTCTTTTGCCTTGAGTGTCTTTGGTGATGCTCCGGCTGCGACTGATTTGATTACTATGTCTCGCTCAGTAATTATCCCCTCTAGGTCTTCGCCAGATTTGACAATTAGCGACCCGACGTTCTTCTCTTTCATGGCCTTGGCGCATTCTGCCACTGACGTGTCTGGTTCGACGTAGATGGGATTCTCTGTCATCGCTTCTGCGACTTGTATTCCGGTCTCCATGATCATTGTTTTTGCCCCATTTCTATCCTCGACGTCTGGTCAGGCAGGATTATAAGCCTTCCGATTAAATGTCACCCCTTTGTTTTGGTGATTCCAGTCTGCCTGCCATAATCTTCAAAAGGTATTTATATCCCCTCGTCGGAGAAAGGACGGAAGAGAAGACGCGGTGAAGTGAAGATGCTCGAGATGGTGTATTCAAACCCCTATGTGATATTCCTGGCTATGGTGGTCGGGTCTGTCATAGCCGCCAGGATAGTCTATTTCATATTGGATAAGTGGGTCCATCTGCTTACCCGAAAGACCAAGACCGATCTCGATGACATCATCTTAGACAATACTAAAGGGCCGACCTATGTCATACTGATCGCGGCCGGCGTTTATCATGCGATCAGGACGCTGCCGTTCATCGATCCTTATATGGGTTATGTCAAGGGTGTTTTCTTTATTATCGCAGTCATAACCGCTGCTTGGATAATCCAGAGGATTGTCAACATCCTTATCCCTAGGTGGTTGGTCGTCTCAAAGTCTTTCGAGAAGACTCCCAAGATCCTGTCAAGAGTAATCAACGGCGCCGTTTACTTCATTGGCATGCTGATAATCCTGGATCATTTCGATGTGGCGATCACTCCTCTTGTCACCACGCTTGGGATTGGCGGTATCGCAGTGGGCCTTGCATTGCAGGACACACTATCCAATTTCTTCGCCGGCGTCCATCTCATCTCAGACAAGCCTATCCAGATGGGTGATTTCATTGAGGTCGAATGTGCCGATGCCGCACGTATAACCGGATACGTCGACGATATCGGGTGGCGCTCGACAAAAATTAGGACCCTTCAGGAGAATATTGTGATCATCCCTAACGCCAAACTTTCCCAAAGCGTCATCACAAACAGCTCCATGCCTCGCCCCGCGCTATGGTTTAGCGTACCTTGTGGGGTGTCCTATGAAATGGATCTTGATAAGGTCGAAAAGATCGCTTTAGAAGCCGCGGATCATATCAAAAAGAATGTCAAGGGAGTTCCCAAAGGCTTCGACCCCGCGATCAGGTTCAATTCATTTGGCGACTCAAACATCAACTTCAACATCAATATGCAGGCTGAGACATTCTCTGACAAGTTTCTCATCACCCACGAGCTCATCAAGGAGGTTAAGCGTCGCTTCGACAAGTCCAGGGTGGAGATCTCTTATCCTGTCAGGAAGATCGTTCAGGCAAGGAGATGATCACGGGCTTTTTTGGGGCGCGGCTGCGCTCTGCTGATCCTGATACGCTAAGAGCGCTCTGTTCTGGCTCTCGCACACGCGTGCTTGGAATCCTTGGGTAGCGTCGATTATGTCCTGTAGCGATCCATCGTAGAAGGCTTGGACCAGAGGCATCACTGTCTCTTTCTGCCGTGTCCGGTCGTCTAGGCTGGAACGGTAGGCCTTGATCTGGCCTGTCCCTGATTTTAGTTCAGTGTGGGCGCCATTTGCCATTATGTCAAGCTCATGGAATCTCTTTAGCTCCGTGACCAGAGAATGATAGAATTCGCCCGCGGTCTTGGAGGAGTCGACCCATAGGTTAGGGGTGGTTTTGACACGAGGTAGGCTGATCCCGGTCAGTTGTTTGATGTAGTGTTCGAAATAATGATTGGTGGCGGTCAATATTATGTCTGGATGGAAAAGTTCCCTCATCGATCCGGAATTTCCAAGTATTCCTAGCTGTAGCTGGTCGTTCACTCCCAGGTCCTTGTTGGCGGTCTTTGCCATGTCATAGATCTGGAGCATGCCTTCAGCGAGGTCGTTTGGGACCATCCGCGTCCCGAATTCGATGTCGCGGTCAAGGGCTGGCCCGACGAATCTGCCTCCAGACCCTTGTGCCAGGAATATCCCTCCCTCAGACATGGTTCGGGGGTAGCCATTGGCGGCGAATACGTTCACATACATGACCTGCGATGAATCCTTATGGTAACCTGCCACTAGGAACAGCAGAGGGTTTGCGGATTCTTCTTTTCCAACCAGCTCGTTTGTCATCTTCAGGATATTCTCGCATAGGTCCACCGGGCACTGGCAGGGATTCGCATCCTCGAGCAGTTTCCTCTCGATGCCAAAGATCAGGTCCCGGCTGCCAGTCCCCATGACGAAGTTGTTGCCCACGCGCACCAGTTTCTGCGAGGAGCCGATCTTGGATTGTCCTGCAGAATATGTGGCTTGGCTGTCAGCGCAGCAGATGATATACTCGTTATCGCCTTTCTTCTGCCTCTTTGCGGGACGCACTCTCAAGGCCATTATGTTGGTCATGCGATGGCGAACGGAGAGGTGTTTAAAAGACTGGGGGATATCTATGGAGGATCTGTCAACGGTGCAGGTTTAAGAGTCAGTCAGGATTACCGGTTCCATGCTGTTCGAAGATATGATTAAGGCCGTGAGGGTCAAGAAGGGGATTTCTCAGGATCGCCTAGCGGATATTATCGGTGAGTGCCAAGCGACTATCTCGACTTGGGAGACTGGGCGGAAGATCCCGGAATTCAAGCTCAAGAATGCCAAGACGTTGGAAAGACTGGCGGTATTCCTGGATACTACCCCCGAGTGCATCATTGATTCCATCAAGGAGTCCCGGTCAAGTAGCGCCATGCGCGTGCAAGGTGCCGGGCTGCTAAGCCAAGAGGGGTTTGTAAAAGAGCAGAAGGATTACATTGATTCACTCGGTCCTGGTCCGCTTGATGTTTGGTATCTCGGCGGAAGTCTCTTGGAGATTCTCCTGGATGGGTCTGCGCTGCTTGAGCGATCGATTGTCGATAATTTGGGTTCGGGTGTTGATTACCATGTGGTGTGGGCTCTTGACTGTCCAGACCGCAGGTTATTAGAGCGTTCAATGTCTCTCTTTTCCAAGATTGGGGCTGCGATTACAGGGCAAGCGGGCAGAATCAATCATCATGGTGTGTTTTTGTTTCGCCATGAGGATTATGATAGGGATTACTATTATGATTCATGCCCGTTGAATGGATATTTCCTCAGCGAAATAGTGGATTCTTACCAACGATGTGGGAAAGAGGGGATTCCGGGGAATCTATTCAATCCGGTGACACCTCTTTGCCAGGTTTTGCAGAAAAGACTGATTGGGGTTTTCAGTCCATTTGCCACGACAATAGTCTATGTGCCTAGGGGCATTTATAGACCGACTGCGGCAGTGTATATGGTCGGTGTGACTCCATCACGGTCGGGCCCTGAACTGAACGGATTCAGGTTCTTTGATGATGATAGAGCCGTTGAACTCTCCATGATCGTCAAAGAGATCAAAAGGTATCAGAAGGAATAAAAAAAGATGCCAAGTTCACACCCGGTTTACCAGCACTTCCACATCTTTTCCAAAGATCCTCTTCAGGTCTTCGAACAGCGGCTCTTTGATGAAGACCGCTGGAGGCAGCTGGACCTTGGTCAGGGCTTTCTCAAGCTCTTCCAGGGTGGATCCGCGTGCTGTGCCTAGGCTTCCGTCTTCTTTTATAGGCGCTTTCTCGACAGTTTTCTCTTCTGCGTCGATGTCGTGGATGATGAATGCCTCTTTGTCGAGAAGCAGCACTTCTCCGAAGATTTTGCCGTGTTTGACTCGGATTCTTGCCCGTTCAATCTCCCGTCCGCGCTTGCGTTGTATGTGCTCGACTACGAATTTCACGAATTCGTGGGTTGATTTCTTGAGTTTCTCGACTTCTGTCTTTGTGAGCTTGTCTGAGTCGTAGTCTTTCTTGGCTTTTAGCAGCTCTTCAAGCAGGCGCGTGAACTTCGCCGGTATCTTGCCAGTGGACACGAGTTCCTTGTCAAAGAGCGCCGCGAGCTGCGGTTCTGGAGCCTTCTCTACCCCTTCGAGCCGCAGCGCGTCCCGCACTACGGTTATCGCGGTCTCGTAGACGTGCAGCATCTCTTCTTTCTCTTTGATGAGTTCTATCTCGCCAAAGAGTTTCTTGATGCGCTTGAGGTATTCGTCGGATCCTTTGAGGAGTTCGTCTATCTCCTTGCCTGAGACCTCGGTGATCTTGCCGTGCTCTATGTCTTTGTAGTATGTGCGGATCTTCTTCATGGTGTCGATGTATTTTGGTTCGAGAAGTTTCTCCTTGTCGACGAAGATCTCTTGCAGCAAGTTGATGGTCTCAGCAGGCGTCGGCGGAGGGATTCCGTACATCATGAGCGCCGCTTGTGATGGTGTCAGTGTGGCCCAGTAGACGTCCTGCTCTATTATGTCGCGCAGCTTGAGTTTCACTCTGCTCACCATCTGCTCGCCGGTGGAGAGGAACATCTCTATCGCTTCGCGCGATGGCTTGATGCGCCCCATCTTGAGCAGTTGCTTCCACGGCATGAACATCCCGCGGTCGTAGAACGGCACGCCGTCCCGCAGGATGGTGAATATCACCGGGTTGGCCTCCTTGATTGAGTCCCAGAACTCTGTCATGATGTAGACTTGGATATTGAGCTTGTTCTTGATGCCAGTCATGTCTCCGGCTTCGATTCCCATGCCGATTATTATCGCGCGCAGCTTGTCTTTTAGTTCAGCGCGCGTCATCTTCTTGACGTCTGTGTCGTCGATTATGATCGAGACGTCGATGTCAGATGATGCTGTGGCTTCTCCGCGCGTGAGCGATCCAAAGAGCACGTATGAGACGATGTATTTCTCGAATTTCTTGAGCACCATCGTCTTGTGTATCTCTGCGATCTTGATTGCGGCCAGCATCCCTGTGTCGAATACTGGCGCTGACAGGGCGATGAGTTGCAGCAGGTCGTATTTTCCGTCATAGCACGACTGCCAAAGTTCTGATGAGAGTATGACTGAAGGGCGCAGCCGCTCGTCGATCTTCTTGGCCATGCCGTCGACTATTCCAATTAGCTTGTCGCGCAGCTCCGCCTTTGACATCTTTGTCGAGTCAGAATCATCCACTAGGACCATGACAAATATCTGATCTTCTATCTTGACATTGTCTTGCTTGGGCGCTCCTTGCGCAGGGGGCATCCCGGGTCCTGGAGGCATCCCTGGGCCGCCCATCTGGCCTGATGCCTGCTGCATCGCCTGTATGTCTTCTGGCCGCGGCGGGGGCATCAGCGCCACTCCAACGATGTAGTCTTCGAATTTCTTGAGCAGCTCTCCTTTGAATTCGTCGAGCTTTCCCTTGATCTCCTCGAGTTTCTTCTTGACGTCTGGAGGCAGGTTTGCCATCGCCGGGTCAGGCTTTGGCGGCTCGATAGTGGAATGGTCTGGCTTTGATTGTTCAGGTCGGGGCTGTTCTTTTTTTGCCATGGTCGTGGGTCGTGTCCTTTATTGTTTCTTCGTTGTCTTTCCAGTTTATGCGATCACAGTGTCATCATCAGAGCTGGGTGTCGAGTGGCGGCCTTGCTTTCTTCGCGGCCTTGGCCTCGGATTCGAGATCCACTCCCAGCTCCTTGAGAGATTTGAGGTGCATCTGCATGAGCTGTTCTACTATAGAGAGTATGCGAATTAGCTCTTCGCGCTCTTTTGCTAGAGTGGTGAGAGATCCCTTGTGGAATCCGGTCTGTTCTTCTTTGGATGTGGTCGGTGCTTCAATCTTTGCCATTGTGAGTGCCTCGTTTGTGTTGTTTAGCGCTCGAGCGTTTCGAAGATGCTAAACAAACGTTTGTTTGTGTTATTCGGGCGATTCCGCCTTTATGCCAATTTAAAGGTTCCTTCATTTATATAGAAGAAGATGCCCAAAGATACCATCTTGTGACAAAAAAGTCATAGCAGCGTATTCTACAGGTGGAAAACATAACGATAGGGATTTATGGGGACCCTGTATCCAGAGTCTATGGTCACCTGGGCAGAGTGGTTCAAGGCTGCGCAAACTAGGGGTATCGACCTTCGGAGTGTTCTTGATATCGACGTCCAGAGGGATTTGGATGCCCTGTATAGTTCAGGCCTGCCCGTCTACGATAGGATTTTTGTGGATGGGGATTCTCTGCATTCCAAGATAGAGTATATCCAGGTATTCTCAAGCAGGCATCCGCTGATGTGGGCCAGGGTCATCAGCAAAAACGATCCCGGAGAGAGGTATTTCAGGTTAGGTTTGAAGACGATATCCGATTTGACAGACTTTCTTGATCAGGTTCTTCCTAGATCAGTGGATCAATATAGCCTCCAGCTCTTTGAGTTCGTCGAGAACAAGATGAGCGGTAACATCTTGTCCTCTCCAGACAGGTCCATTGTTGAGATGATCTATGGCATCCAGATTCCCCTCGCAAGAGGCCTGGTCACCCCATTCCACGCGCAGACTAATCAGCTTGGCAGACTGGTGTTTGAAAGTCAGGATACGCCTGTCGACATCAGGACTGCCGCGAACAAGGCAGTCCGTTATGTGAGATGCTCAAGGGGCGAGTATCAACCGGGATATTATGAGTTTGTTGTAGGGCAGGAAGGGCGTGTGATCTTTGTCGGCATGAATACAAAGATTAGGTGATGGTCGGCCAGGATCCCGAGGAGATGATCAAGACCTGGGATTCAGGATCAGAAGAACTGCAGTGCCTTGTGCCAGGAGTAGTCAGGTCCGAATCCGATCTCTCTTAGTTTTTGTTCAAGAGCCTCGCCTTGATACGATTTGGCGAATATGCCTGCTAGGTGTGCCAGAAATGCGTCTTGAGGTGGTTTAGGGACGTATCCGGATTGTTTCATCTTGCAGATCAATTCTTCCCGCTGGTTCTCAATGGCTCCGTCGAAGCTTATCTTTCGGTAGAATCGGATCCTGCCATGCATAGCGTCCACAATCTCGATCAGCCCTCCAGATTTGGGGATGTTTGATTCGGCGTATTCGATCAGCCGGACTGCCTCTTGTTCGCTTGATACAAGACGATCCCCGGCCACGATCAGCCCGAAGTCCCACTCTGGCGAGAGATATCTTCGGACATTGTCCATCGCCTCCATATGCCTTCTCATCGACCAGTCATCTTTGGTGTTCATTTCGAATCTTCCTTCCCCTATGAACCCGTCGATTGTGCACAATCCGAAGTATAAAGTCAGGTCCGCATGATGCTCAGCCATTTATTGATCCTCCTTGATGCACGCTTCTGTCTGTCCGTGGTATCTCGACTTCTTTAAATCCTTTATCGGGCCGGACAGGTATCCGAAGTATAATTCTGAGAACTTTGCATAATTCATCCAGTGGCTTGATTGTCATACCTAGTTTTATCGTCGGTAACGAAAAGTTAATATAGTAGTTTGTCGACGGTAAATGAGTAACTGAGGTGATTCTTAATGATTGAAACGTTTTCTTTGAAGCAGTTTGGTATCATGCAGGGTTATGCGCGTGTTGAGAAGTTAGAGCGAGCGTAGCGAGCTAGGGTTTAAACCCCCGGCCTTTAGGCCGAATTCT
>JBBSWF010000051.1:0-1989 GCA_038046365.1 Nanobdellota archaeon | reverse complement strand
CGAACTAGACAAACTCAAAGAATCAACCACCAAGTGAGTTTCCACGCAAAGCCCATTGAACCTACTACCTTTTTAAAAGACCACCAACTTGCCAGCACCATGCTCAAGCCTTCACAATATCGAGTATCCGGCGCGTTTAAGCCCGTCCTGTTCTGCATAGACCTGGTCGGCGGAATACTCACCTGGCCGTTTCGGAAAAGCACGCCGATAGACAAATCAAGCATCAAGAAGATACTCCTCATACGGCTCGACAACATCGGCGACGTTCTTGTCCTGACACCATCGATACGCGCTTTGAGGAAGAAATACCCTGATTCTGAGATACATATGCTAGTCAGGCCTTGCACAGCCGGGCTAGTCATGCACAACCCACACCTGAACCAGGTCATACAATTCGAGCCGCCCTGGCTGCACAGAAGCGGAGCGTTGCGGCTTTGGGACTCGCTCCTCGCTTTCAAGGACAACGCCACAATCCGCAGACTGCGTGATGAGAAGTACGATCTTATCATTGAGTTCCACACAGAGCCCAGAAACATCCTGCTGGCATGGGCCGCGAAAGGGCGATATAGGGTAGGCCATGCAGACCGCGGGCTTGGATTTCTATTAACCCATCAAGTGCCTTACGAAGATTCTGGGCACATCCTTGATCAGACACTAAGACTAGTTGAATACGTAGGATGCTCAGGCGAGATGCCAATGCTCGACTTATTCCTGTCAAGCGCAGACGAAGCCAACGGCCAAAAAGCCATGAAAGAACACTGGCTCCGGAAAAAAGAGTACATCTGCCTAAACCCCGGGACCGGGAGGGTAAACAAAAGATGGACGAACCAGCACTGGACAGAGCTCGCCGACCTCATCCACGACAAGCACAACGCCACTATAGTGTTCACTGGATCTAGCGATGACCTCCCTGACATCTACCAGATAATCAGCGGGATGCGCAACGGCCAGAAAGCGGTCGTGCTCGCCGGAAAGACAACACTTGGCGGATTGGCTGAAGTGTATAGGCACGCGAAAGCCGTCGTGTGCCCAGACACCGGTCCGCTGCACATCGCAAAGAGCGTCGGAGCGCCTCTAGTCGCCATGTTCGGCCCTGTGAACCCGCTGGTGTGGGGTTACAATGACGATAATTCAAGGACCGTGATAAGGAAGCAGTCATGCAGCTTCTGCGACAAGCCGGAATGCATACTCAAGAAGGACCGGTATGTGTGCATGACGTCGATCACGACAAAAGATGTCATGCACGAGTTGAAGTATGTCCTAAGATAAGTGTGACTGCCTGGCAGTGTGGCAGTTGAGTCGTGCCGGAATACAGATCTCAGACCCCTGATCCATAACTCTTTTTAACATATATCTGACCCAACACCACTATGGATGTCTATGAAGGGATAATCAAGCTCCTTGATGCGCACAAAGTGAGATACGAGGCGAGCACACACCCTGCGGTCAAGACATCGGCAGAAGCGGCAGCGATCCGCGGCGTAGACATAAAGACCGGGGCGAAAGCCATGGTGATTAGGTCAGAGGGCAAATTCTACATGTTCTGCCTGTCGGCGGCTGACAAAGTCGACTTCAAGGCAGTGCGGCGGATACTCGGGACCGACAGCGTGAGCCTGGCGACTCCTGAGGAAGTACTTGCCGTGACACACTGTGTGGTGGGCTGTGTGCCGCCATTTGGGAGCGCGCTGTTTGGGATAAAGACTTATGTGGACAGGCACCTTCTCCTGATACCTGAGATAAATTTCTCGGCAGGGCTCCTGACACACAGCGTGAGGATAAAGACATCAGACTGGCATCAGATAGTCGAGGCGGAAGAGGAAGAGTATTGCAGCCAGGCCAAACACTGAGAAACATCGTACTTCTTCAGCCAAGTGAAGCGGCACCGTCCTCAGGGCTAGCGTTTTGTCCGTTTCATCGAGGGAGGTGGAGGGGTTGCGCCCCAATGTCGTTAAGTTAGGCGCGTTCATTCTCATAACGCCCTCTTTTGGT
>JBBSWF010000050.1:0-3972 GCA_038046365.1 Nanobdellota archaeon | reverse complement strand
AGGGGTGGTCAACATCCTTTCCATAAAAGTTAACCCACTTTGATACACCGCCGATAATTACTAGTTCAAGAGATGCTAAAGCTTACCTTGTTCATTCATTGGGTGGACGCGCTATCGAGACGGAGTTGCCAAAAGACGGTGTTTTCAGGCCGCTGGAAGAGATTGTTTAGGATATAGCAAGTCTGCTCTAAAGTTCATGTATTTAGCAGACGGGCTATAATCCACCAGCTCCTTTATCCATCTGTATCAGCGAGCCCATATTGTGTTTCAATAATTCCCCGCTCCGCGCGTCGAACTTGAAGTTGATCGTCTTGAACGTCTGTGTGAAGAGTGTCACGTTGTACACTTGCCCTATGTCGAGTTTCTGTAGTATGAAGAACTTTCGGAACACTGGCTGCCGTGGATATTTGTCTGCCTGTTCGATATCCGCCTTTGCCAATATGGTCTTGCTGTCAAAACCCACTATCCCTCTGTCAAGTGCCAACAGAGGAGTCTCCTCCCGTTTCAGCACTTCAAGGTCTGGTTGTACTTCTATCCCGGCAGGCCCTACGACAAAAGTGGTCATCCTCTGCTTCTTCTCGTTGTAATACCCGATCTGGACAGATTCCCGGTTCTCAGGATCATCTAGATAGAAGAAGTGAGCCAGGTAAGAGTCCGGTTCGCTCTTGCGCCAGGAAGTATACTCGGCAGACTTCTCGAGCTTCTCAAGCGCGATCAGGAGGTCGTTCTTAGGGAGAGTCGCGGCTTTCATAGCCAGTCTCCACCCAGGTTTGTTCTCTTTCACGCCTTGAGTGGATTTAGCGCTTTTCTTCTTGGCCATTAGGTCGTTAGGGGCCTATCCCCTTTTATAAAATCTCCGAGAATGTATTTCCTGGTGTTAGACTCAAGATCCTTTTGGCACTTCTCCTTCAATGATGCGTACTGTTCCTTGAAGTCATACGGCTCCATGATGATGCAGGAGATTCAGTGTTTTTTAAAGGTGTGGTTTCGACCCATGAGAACATCGGCTTCACTACAGACATCAGATTGCTCAGCTTGATTAGACTTCCGTTGCTGCTCAGCGCGGCTTCTTCGATGCCTACGCTCAAATCAATGCCCGCTTGCATGCAGATCTCGTTTAGGCAGTCGCGCCCTTCTGAGTCCAGGTTTTCCTTGGCCTTTGTAATTTCCTGCAATATGGCCAGCCCGTGCATCTTTCCCAACGCATCAGCGTATTTCTTTTGTGTGTCTTCATTATAATGGCACTCTCTGCGTAAGTAGTCTCTATAAATCGAGTGCCCACATCCAAGCACGATCACTCCTATTGGGAGTCCGAGATAGGGTATCCTGAGCGCGCATCCGATCGCAGTGCCCCAAACTCCAGCGTTCATGAGTCCCTTTGAAGCATGCCCGCGTCCTCCGGATGCGAGCGTGCCCACTAACCCATGCTTGCGTTCGACGTCGCTTATCGCAGCGTTGAATTCATACAATATGTTTGCCAATGCCTTCTCCGGCCTGTTGAGCTCATGCTCGACCAGATGCTCTAGCGCATCCGGGTCACCCAAGGTGCTGGCATCTCGTCGCAAGGATTTGGGATCATAGACTCTGTCGAAGACGGATTTGTATTGGAAGTATGAGAGGGTTATGGCTTCTCGACAGGAGGAATATATCTTCGATTCAGGCGTTGTGATTTTTGTGACCACTGGGATCGGTAGTTATGGATCGGTTCTTAAGCATGTTGGATCGGGACAGTCGCCAATAAGTCCAGGTCCTCGATTTTCTCCAATAGGCATGGGATTGAACAACCTTTTTATCCAGCCCCATCCTGCGTTCTTGAATGGACCCAGTCTACAAAGACCTTCTCAGAAAGCAGGGCTATGAGTTCGCAGGCGATCACACTGCTATCAAGGTCTGCGAGTGGACAAAGAAGTCTCTCCAAGGAAATGGCGTCTGCTACAAGGAGAAGTTCTATGGGATAAACTGCCATCGTTGCGTGCAGATGACCCCAACTACCAACTTGTGCATGATGGATTGCGTGTATTGCTGGCGTGACAGAAATGAAGTGCCGTACAAGGACAAGATCGATGATCCAGAGAGTATCATTGATGCCTGCATTAAGGCCCACGTCCATAAGCTCCAGGGATTCAAGGGCAGCCCTACCTCGGACAAGCTCAAGGTCAGCTCGATGGAGCAGCCGCTCCATTTCGCTATATCTCTCACTGGCGAGCCTACTGCATACCCACACCTCCCTGAGTTCATAAAAAACCTCCACAAGAGGGGCATCAGCTCGTTCCTGGTCACAAACGGCATGTTCCCCGATATGCTGGCTCGCCTCGAAAAAGAGCATGCCCTTCCGACCCAGTTATACATATCATTTGACACCCCATCAAAAGAGCTGTTTCAAAAGATCGGCCGCCCTGACTTCAGTGATGCATGGGAGCGCCTGATGAGGTCTCTTTTATTCCTAAAACAAGTCAAACACAAGACCCGCACAGTCATCCGAGTCACGCTAGTCAAGGGCATAAATGACAGCGACCACGCTGCCATGGCAGAGCTTCTAGAGCGCATCGATGCGGACTTCATCGAGGTAAAGAGCTACATGTATGTGGGCGCTTCAAGGTCTAGGCTCACGATTAAGAACATGCCTCTCCATCAGGACATACTCGACTACTCAAAAGAGCTTGCCAGACATTGCTCATATAGGATCATCGATGAACAGCCAGTCTCAAGAGTTGCGCTCATGGCAAAGCATGACAGCAAGAAGCGCTTCATGGATTTTGATGGCAAGAATACTATGTTTCCTCTGGATTGATCCTGGAAAGGGCCGCCAGCAAAGCCGCTCATATATTGACTATCTTCCCTCTCGGCCCTGGATTCATCACTTTCGTCCGCCCGACGACATCCTCCCGTCCTGCAGTCTCATGTATATGCCCCGATACGGCTAGCTTCACCTGGAGGTTATGTCGCATTATCCATCCCCTGTAAGATTTCACTCCAGCATGAGATCCGGGCGAGATCTCGTCTAGCTGCGTCTTGTGAGGTGGTGCGTGGGTCACTAGCACGATCCTATCGAACTTCTCTATTCTAGGCTCGACAGTCCGTACCCATTCTTCAAACCCAGGCTCTATCTGCGAGAACCCTCCCCCGCCATAGCCCACGAAAAGGACTCCGTCCACATCGATTGCTTTCTTGTGCAAGAAGTGGAATCCTTTATGCCGGTCCATCGCCTTCTTGAACACGGATTCTGATTCGTGGTTGCCGTGCACGGCAAGAAGTGGTGTTCCGATCTTGGCAAGCCGGTCCATGACCGAAGCGATGTCCTTCTCGAAGATGGTCAGGTCTCCTGCGCAGATTAGATAGTCCGGTGAGAAGTCGCGCGCTTTCTTCTCTATCGCTTCAAGGCCTGCATTGTTAAGATGCACGTCTGAGAACGCGAGCAGTTTCATCGGGGTCTATATCAGCTCAATCGCTTAATAATCTTATCAAACTATGATCGGCAAGATACGATTTAGAGACAGGTAGGCCTGCCAGCAGGGGATCACAACCCGAAGGCTATCTCCTCACGCCACTTTCTTGTCTTTTTTTGATTCGTACTCTAACAGGGGCGCTATCGCTCCAGCGTACTCTCTTTGATGCACTTGCCCGGCCTGGAGTCTCACGCGCATGTCGTATGCAGCCATTACCTAATCGTAAACACGGTCTAGTGCTTGCTGCGCAAGTGCATTCATGTCAGCTCTTGCTTTCTGGTAATCTTGCACTACCTTCTCGTCTAATGGATTTCCTGAGATGAATTCGTGCACCAGCCGATCGATGCATTCACGAGGGTCATTTATGCGGTAGTTTTCCTTGAAGCTCACCCGTACCATGATTGCCGTATTGGACATCTTGTTTATATCAGTTTGCCAAATTAGGGGGATCATTCATCGGTATACAAAAAGCGTATTTGTATAGCTCTTTAGCATAGGTTTGTGGTGAGCATGCGTTGGAGTTCTT
>JBBSWF010000049.1:0-3926 GCA_038046365.1 Nanobdellota archaeon | reverse complement strand
CATCAGAAATAGATCATTTTGTCAAAAACCGAATTGTTCAAAGTTCTCTACAATTAAAGCCTTTTCGGATTCGAGGGGGAATTCTTTCCTTGTGTGGCAAGCTCTTCCTGGATATGCTTCTCTAGCAGCTTGGACATATTATACCCATTCGCAGAGCAATAAGCTCTGAACTTGCGTATCAGGTCAGAGTCTATCGTGAAATTAGCCCTTACTTTGTAGCTTATCTTCCGGGGTTTCCGGGTCAGGTCATACTCTTCAAGCGCCAAGAACACGGAAGGGTGTTCCCGCAGGACTTTTTGGAATGTTTGGATGAATTCAGTCTCTTGCATTCTTGATCGCCTCTTCGATTTTTATAAGGTTTCTGGGATTCTTCTTTGCTATTTGTAGCACAGAGCGGTATACCCGCTGCTCTGAGTATGTGATGTTGTTCATTTCCATCACGGTCATGATTATCCCTGCTGCTGTTCTCTTGTTTCCATCTTCGAACACATGATCTATGATTATCGCCCTGCCCAATACTGCGCATGTCCTTAGCCAGTTTTTCGATCGGTGGGTCAGTGAGATTGCATAATCCAGGCTGCTCTCGTTGGAAAGTTTTCCAGTATGGAATTCCTGGTTCACGCTGATGATATCTTTCTTGCTTAACATTTTATACACACTAATATGTATAAATATATAAACTTTATGTTCATTTATTTCTCAACAGCACATATTTATGGAAGTATGGTATTGCTTCACCTATGAACCCACTCACTGAAGAACTGAGATCGAAACTAGCATCGCTCTTAGGAGAAGATCACCAGCTTGTCACACAATTCTCAAAAGCCAGTCTCCCTTGGCGCCTCCTCGACATCTTAGAGAAAGCGCAGGATCCGTTCAACAGCCAAAACCACGGCAAAGTCCACCATTCAGCCGTCATCGAAGGCAAGGTCTTCATCTCAAAGGGCGCAATCATTCAACCATTCACGTTCATCCAGGGCCCGGCTTTCATCGGCCCTAACTCGATCATCGGCCCGCATGCGTACATCCGTCCAGCGACGATCATCGGAGCGGACTGTCATGTCTCCACAAGCACTGTCAAGAACAGTATCATCCTTTCAAGATCCAACGTCCCTCACTATTCATATGTGGGAGACTCTATCATAAGTGAGGACTGCAATTTCGGCGCAGGAAGCCAGACCGCCAACCTGCGGCTCGACAATAAGCCCATCAAAGTCAAGATTGGAGACGCGGTCCACGATTCCGGGCGGGTCAAACTTGGTTGCATCCTGGAATCCGGTATCAAGCTTGCTTGCGCCACGATACTGAACCCTGGCACTTATGTCAAGAAAGGCACGATGCTGCTAGGTTCTACATCCTATAAAGGATATGTTGAAGCCCCATGATAGGTTGACATAGATTAATCCGGGGCGATCAGAAACTTGATCAGAACACAATCAGCTCTTTAGCGTCTTCTTCTTCTGCCACGTGAAGGCTCGCAGTTTAGTGGAGCGTCCGTATCCGCATTTTGCGCATACTTTGTCGTGGATGTGGTAAGCGTGTCCGCCGCAGCGTCTGCAGTATATGTGAGACCTGCGCTTGTTCATTTTGCCCATCGAGGGCGTTCCCTTTGTCAAATTGTCATTCTCCAGTTTTGTTGGTTTAATTTCATTTCATCGAACCCATCATGAAAATCTTTAAGACCGAGCGTGAAGCGCGAGGTCATTAAAGGTTTCACGCTGGCGATATCATTATGATCGTGTCGCCGCGGATAAATACGGTGCCAAGCTTGCGCTTGAGTTCTCCTGCTTCTCTCTCTTCCGCATCGTCTAGCACGACGTTGATGTGGATATCAAATGATTTCAAGCTGCCGATGAACTGCTTTTGGTTCTTAAGTTCAACTATGACTTTCTTATTGCGTGACGCGTTTAGTGCGTCCAATGGTCTTGATGCTTCCATGGTGTGTACCCCTTCTCAGGCAAAATGCCTTGATACCGCGCAATATCCGGGTGTCATATATAAAGGTTACTGAGAAACATTTAATAACACCCTTATCGGGTTTCCTTCCTGAAATGGTGACTGGTGTAGGATTAGTTATACCTCTCCTTGTAGGAGGTCTCTCTTCATGACCGATTCAAGCAAGCGGCTAATTCGCGCTGGTTTTCTGACTGACGCAGGCAAGGAGAAGTTTGGTGGAAAGTCAGTGAAGGAGATCGAGAGGATATTTCGGGATGAGAAGATTAACGATGAGGATGCCGAGAAGTATGCCAACCATCATGTGATGGAGCTTTGGCAGAACCAGATGATCAATACTCCTTATCCTGTTCCGGTCCGGTCTTACCATCTCATCTATGAGACGTTCTCAAGGCCTCTTGAGAGCGTGTACATGTGGTGCATCAATCAGTTCGAAGACATGGGTTTCCCGATCGTGGACAAGATCACAGATGTATTTTCAGCATCTGAGCAGAGTTCATTCTTTGGTATAAGCCAGCAGAGGCTTGGACTTCAGCAGGACAAGGTCGCTCAGTATCTGGGAGCGATAGGAAAGCTTGTCAAGGACCTCTTCCAGATAGTTCGGGAGGTCAGGATAATCGATGAGCGCTTGCAGTACTATGATGCCACTTCTTCAGGCAATCCTGAGGTCAGGGATCCTGCAGAGATAGCTCTTAAGGGATTGTTCGTTGATCTAGTCGAAGGCGGCGCCAAGTCTCCTGCTTCAGTATATGGTCTCTCAAGAGAACTCCAGTTTGTCACATTGCCTGACTTGTTCTTCTCTATTCATCCTCGGACTAAGGAAGAGGTCAAGCCGATGGTCAGTAAGCTCGAGTTCAATAGGAAGGTAAAAGAGGTCCTCGAGCGCAAGTTGTTTCAGTACTTGATGTGGCGAGACGCCACATATGGAGAACTCAAGATAAGGCGGCGTCACACAATCAAGTACCTTCGCCAGCACTATGATGCCATCCAGCTCTACATGACCTGGATAAAACCGTATCTCAAACAGATCGCGAGGCTGAGCATAGATCAGAAGAAGACTAATAGCGCCGACCTTATAGCTGCCTTCGAAGGGTCGGTCATCGAGGTCGAGCTTCTAGCGCGCCGCATCCCAGAAGGCAACAAGGAGGTATACACTTGCATTGTTCTCAACCTGACTTACAGGACCTCGCCCGAGATCCATCCTGCTGAGGAGTACCAGCGCAGGGTCATCCATCGGGGTAAGATCGACATTCAATGGAGGTCCTATGCCTGGACAGAGAAGCAGATAAACGCGTTTAAGGAGATGCGAAATGAGGAGTCATTCGCGATGCTCTCAACTATCAGCGAGTCTATCCAGGCTGCGATGGATGAGCTAGGCGACGATCTGCGCAAGTATCTGATAGAGGCCGGTGAGAAATTCCCTGGCGTTGAGACTGAAGAAGAGAAGAAAAAGGAGCAGGCTAAGCCCAATTTGCCTGGCATTTTCGATCCGTTCCTCGCTCCTTTCAAGGGCGCGTCAGAGATCTTCGGCTCGCTGTTCGTTGAATCTGCTTCAAAGAAGGCTGCCAAGGCTGAAGCGGATCTGGGCGGCGAGATCAAGACCGCCCAAGGCGGGGCAAGAGTCCTTGGTTGGAACAATTACAAGCTGTTCAAGAAAGCTCATAAGATGATCACATGGTGAGTCGCGAGTTGTTCTTTCAAATAATGGTATTTGTATAGCTCTCGACAGCCCTGACAGCGGCCTCAGTCGAGCATGACTAAGAAAAGAATCGCAAGAGCGAGTATTTCTTCGAAATACGAGCGATGAAAAAAGTAAGAGGTCCTTATGCGAGAAGCCGCTGTCAGGGCCTTGGACTCGGGCAGCGCCTTCGAAACTCTCGACGTTATCGACGAGAGGGCGGCGTTCCCGTAAGGAACAACCCAATGTCGTTAAGTTAGGCGCGTTCATTCTCATAACGCCCTCTTTTGGTTGA
>JBBSWF010000048.1:0-9342 GCA_038046365.1 Nanobdellota archaeon | reverse complement strand
CGAAGAGCAACAGCGACATCGTGACTCACCGGGGGTGGGCGCTCGCAATTGACAATGATTTTATGGTGTCTGGTTTCATCTGAATGCTCTGCATTTTTGCTTTAACAAGCGGTTTAAATTCTTCCTTGTTTCTTGCTTGGTGTGCTTTTAACTTTACATTCTTGAGGTACTTCCAAACTTTCTCATCGGGATTTAAATCTGGAGAATAAGTTGGTAAGTAATAGACTGCGATTTTGTTTTTATTTTCGTTTACGAAATTTCTTACTGCTTTCGCAATGTGCGGTTTGGCATTATCTTCAATGACGATTATTTTTCGATAAGGATGTTGCCTCATAATCTGCTTTAGAAAGTCAATATGATCCTCTGCATGGATAGTGTGGTTTTCTATTCTGAAAACCATTCTTCCCGCAGGACTTATTGCAGAAGTTACGCAAAACCCCCCTTTGTGACCAGTTACTTTTATCTTTGGAGTTTTCCCTTTTTTAGCCCATGTTTTTCCAAGAACAGGAATTAAAGAAACGCCAGATTCATCCTGAAAATAAAGCATCGCTTGCCATTTCCGACGATGTTTTTCGATCTTTGGCCAGTCTTCTTTCAACCATTTTCTCACTGCAGCCGGATTCTTTTCTAGTGCTTCTTTTTCAGGTTTTTGTGGGGTAAGATTCCATCTGCGAAGAGTTTCCCACAAATTTGAAATGGAAATGTTCTTGTTCAATTCTTTTTTAATTATGGTTTGAATTCTCTTGCAATCCCACAATGGAGTTTCAAATCCAAACTCCATTGCCGGTTTTCTTAACCAAGAGATTATTTCCTTTTTATCATCTTTGTTGAGCTTTGGCTCTGCACCTCTTGCTTTTCTCATTTTCAAACTTTTTTTACCATAGCGTTTAGCTTTCGTGCACCAGTGTGAAACGCTGCATCTATGAACTCCAAACGCTTCAGAGATCTCATCTATTTTCCAACCTTTATTTCTCAGAACAAGAGTCTGAAACCTATATTGTTCCAAAGCTTCTCTGGGAATATTTCCCTTACTTCTCTTTTTCACGAAGAGAATAATCACATACTACTTAATAAATATTGCTACAATCATCAGAATTATCTATACTACGCGATGTTCCACGCAGCGAAAGCCGTGTTGTTCTCTATGGGTCTGCGGGAGAAGAAACACTTTGCCGTTACACTAGTCTTGGAGATTCTCTCCAAAGAAGGGAAGCTGGAAGCCAGGTTCGTCAATGAATTCGCTGGGACACAGCATGATCGCGAAGAGGCCGATTACCACTACAACCACAACAAAGTCGCGTCGGAGAACGCCCTCTCTTCCGCTCAGGATTTCGTCAAGCGGATGAAAGAGATGTTGGCATCGAATAAATGAGGAAATGTTGCGACTTCTTGATTGTCTGATTCAGTCATTCTTTCGCTAACACCTCCCTCAACCGAACATCCTTCACTTTATCCGAAAAATCTGCGGGGAGCACACTGGGTAAGAAAGGTACGGTACAGGATTTAAATAGGAGCTCTGAGGGGTTTATAACGTCAATACCTTGCAAGATTTACTATGAGCCCATCAACAACAAGGAGTATAAATAATTTTGTTCCATGCATCGATGATAAAAGAGTGCTTCTACAAGAACACTTCCTATACGAGTCTGACATGCTACTCGGGACAATCCATTCCTTTAGGTGTAAGTTAATCAGTGATGAGAGCATTGCTACTGAAATTGTTCTTTTGCATGGGCGGGTTCTCAGGGGATTCTTTTTCAACGATTCTCCCCCAAAGAATACCGATGCGATTGCCCAGCACTTTATGAAATTAGATGAGTCGGGAGAAACTGCGGTTTGTTGGAAGAATCTTAGGGGTCCTGAGCCATCGCTTCTCAAAAAGATTAAAGAGAAAGCCGATAAAGGATTAGCACATTTGACGTATTGTCGGAAAAGAAATTCTGATCCATACGATCCTTGGAACTTGAATGAAATCGAAACTGAATTTGCTCGATTGATCGCTATATTCCTTGATAATATTTCGGATGAATATAGAACTGAAGAAGTGAACTTATACCAGGGCCATGTAAAACGAATCAGCGCGCACACAGGTGTAACCGGCACTGTATTGAGTTCAACTTCAAAGAGAGAATCGTATCCAAAAGGTGACTGACATGAAATAAAAATGATCATAGCTTTTTCGGGATTCAATCTAAATCAAATCTCGACACTCAATCTTGAAAGGCCATCATTTTTCCTCAGTTAAGTCTTTGATGTTTTTTACCATACTAAACACGGAAATCACAGATAGTGCCAAGACCCCTATTAACACAGCAAATCGCTCTTTTTTCTCATTTTCAATCTCTTGGGGTTGAGGAGTCTTAAAATTAGAGTAATCGACAGCAATAGATCGATTATCATCAGTTTGATTCTCGCCATCTTTTCTAACTTGGAAATAGAACCGTAGCGGATTGTAATGAGGTTGATCCAATGGTACAGAAAACCTACTTCCTCCTGATTCTAAATTGAAGTTTTGGACGAGATCGCTCCCATTGCTCTGATAAGTCCATCCACTAACTGTCACCGTTGACAATTTGTATTTCGGATTAGGTTTATATGAGAAATTAAGTTGGCACCACATTTTTTCACCCATCACCGGCCCGGGGTAAATACTATTCCCCCCATCACAAATTGTGGATTCAAAGGATTCCATTGAATCTTGCATCAATAAAATATAGTTAGGATCCTTTTCTACCATTTTCAATGGTAGGGGATAAGAAAGATTCTGTGATTGGAACCATAAAGCAGTAACCTGCAGGATTATCATTCCGACACCCAAAGCAAAAACTATGTAAGGGTTACAAAGTTTATCCATCACTCTATCACAAACTTTCCATGGGGATTCCCACCTCCCCAATTTAAGATTGTGATACTGTAACGATAGGATCCAAACTAAGGAAATCAAAATTAAGGGTTTAAATACAAATTCGCTCGGAATCTGTACCTGATCTAATAACGTCATAACAATGTTCACTAAAATATAGATGAGAAGAATACCGATTCCCCACTTCACAACATCAGCTATCGCTCTGGCTCTTTCCTCGTCAATCCAAGAGGCACTTTTTGGAAGGACCCCTCCATTTAGCCACTCTAACAAATTCCTTAAATCCAATTTAAGGCCGTCAATCAAGCTTTCTTTATTCTTAACAAGTTTATCTCGACTGCATTCGGATATGAGCTGGGCCGATGACCTGCTCACTATCTTTTTCTGCGCTTTCTCGTTGTTTAATAACGACTTAAACCCCTTTCGTCCTAAAACAGTGCCGATTAGGTTCAGGTTATTTCGCGTTCTTTTCTGACTAATATAATAAAGAGGGTGTGATATCGAACACTTTTTTGAGATGTAATCTTCAATGAGTTTCGAGTTCTTCTCAGAAATGTTTGGAGTGCAGCTCTCACGCCCGATTAGCCTCGTCTTCTTTCTCTTATTTTTCAAATTGCTCATTATTTACCTCGTCACTTCAGCAGTTAAATACTCCAACCCTCACTCAAATGATTTCCTGAGGAAATACTCCCTCTGCAGGTCATATAGATTTTTCTATTTAAATTAATTTCCTATCGTTGTTTAATCGCAGGATTCGTAGATTGCACCAAAATCAAGAGGTGACATAAATATCTGCTCGATTGTAGGCAGACCCTCTCAGAGGATGGATTGAAAAACTGTCCTGATTGGAATTAAAATTGTCAACGTCCGAGAGAGTATTTCCCTAATAATTTAAGGCAAGTTGTAGTGGAGTTTTTCTCCAATTTTTATGATTGTCTCGCTTCAATAAGCGTCTTCTTGTGGTATTCGTAGATAAATCGGACTCCGCCACTGGCGATTCCGCCAACAAACGCTACCATCCCGGCCCAACTCGGTGGACTTCCTTTTCCCATAAGCGTCCAGCCGATAGCAATGATAAAGTAGACGCTTATCATGGAGACAATCGTAAACACAGCCCCGCCCCGAACGTCTTCAATTTTGCTTTGCCAGTCCATCATTTCGGGGTTACAGTCTGAATATAACTATCTTTCCAGTCTGTAGCGCATCAAGTCTGAACTAGTTACCCGACGCCTGAACTCGATGCGACCGCGGTCAACACTCCCAGATCCAATCTCAGCATTCAGCTTGCAGAAAAGTATCAGACGTTAGCATTATTCTTCTCTTGGGGGTATTTGTGATGTACTTCTTTATCTCATCGAGCGTCACTTCCCCGGACAGCAACGCGTTCAGCATATTATTCGCGTTCTGGCTTGCTCGGTCTACTTCAAGGGCCACTTCGATCCTCCGCGGTCTGCAGCATTGGGCGCAGAATTTGATGTTGTGGGGGTTAGGGTGGCCGCAGGACTGGCATCGTTCGGCTTCCTGGACGGTGTGGATCAGGGTAGTTCTCTAAATGTTATAGCGAGATCCGTACCTAAATTACTATGCGGGGAGCAGGATTCGAACCTGCGAAAGCACTAAGCTAACAGCTTGCCCATCCGGGAACAGGAATGTTGTTTCCGACCTTGAGGCTGTCCCGTTTGACCGCTCCGGAATCCCCGCGATAGAAGATATTGTGGAGCGGTTTCGTCAGTCTTGATGATTTGCCCTCTTCTTTTAAAGATTCTGGTATCGTGGCCCGGGTCTTATTCTATCTGTTCGATTATTGATTTATTGATCTGTTTCGCCATTTCCAGGTTCCTGATGACCGTTAGTTTGATCTTGGTCTTTGTCGATACGATATCGTGCAGTCTCTTCACATCCATATCGTCGAATGTTCGCGTGTTCCTGAAGAACGCGTTGATCTTCTTTACAAGCTCTTTGGGATAGTGGGCTTGCACGATCAGGTCTCCGTATGTTCCGACGTGGTATGAATTGTCGAATTCTGATTGGGATGGTATATTCCTTATCTGGAGTCCGATCGAAGAATAGAATCTTCTTATGTATCTATCCAGGGGAGTGTCGCTGTATACTACTGCGTATGACTTGATCTTTTTTCTCTTCAGTTGTTCCATGACTTTGCGCTCGGTGTCAAGGTGCAGCAGCGCTTCCCAGATGTGGCTGCCTTGCCAGCAGTTCACTCCATGGTCCCCTTCTTTGAACTTCTTGTACCAATCATCTATTATCTGTTCCCAGAACTTCATCAGGTCGTTGAGTGTCGTGAAGGTGAACACCGAGATGTCCCCATCTATTGAGCGGATGGATTCTGGCCGGATCTCTTTTGATCGCAGCTTGGTGTGCAGTTTGTCCAATGAGTTCTTCACGTCAGAGACCCAGTTCACGTCGATCTGGAACCCGTCTCCGGTCTTCTCCAGTATCCCTTCTTCAGCGAGCTCGATGGCTGCTTTTCTGACTGCTTGGAAGGTGGCCTGTCGGCCATACCTTTTCCTAATCAGGTTGGTGAGCTCGACTAGCTTGAGCGGGTGTTCGTAGCTTAGGATGCTAAACACCAGGTTCTTGACGCTGCTCGGCCTTCCGAAAGGCAGCACGAACTCTATTGTCATAAAACTATTTAGTTGTACATTTAATTTAAACTTTTTGGTTTAATATACATTGAACCTGATGGATATAAGCCGCGAGAATATCTGTATATGACATGATCCCTGATAAGCTGGCCTGGCGTTTTCCAAAGGCTGAGAAGCCTGCAAGCATCCCCGGCTCTGATTGGGATGACTGGAAGTGGCAGGTCCGGAATATGCTAAGGACCCCGGAAGCAATCGCCAAGCGCTTCTCGCTCTCAAAAGAGCACGAAGATTCGATAAGATCTGCGCAAGGGCGCTTTCTTGCCGGCATGACTCCGTATTACGCGTCGCTGATCGAGAAAGTCGACGATCCTATCGGTCTTCAGGCGATACCTCAGAAAAAAGAGCTCGATTCCAACCCGGACGAATGCGCAGACCCGCTAACCGAAGAGAGATACTCGCCTCAAAGGCTGATTGTCCACAAATATCCTGACCGGTTGCTGTTGTATGCGTCCAACATCTGCGCGACGTATTGTCGTCACTGCACTCGCAAGCAGAAGAACTTTGATTCCTGCCAGCCTGCCGGAAAAGAACTGGAAGACGCGATTGGGTATATCCGGGACCGGACTGAGATAAGGGATGTGGTCATCTCAGGTGGAGACCCTCTGTTGCTTGAGGACAGCCGGCTTGAACGTATCCTCGATGAGGTCTCCTCGATATCCCACGTTGAGATTATCAGGATCCATACCAGGGCCCCGGTCACTCTTCCTCAGAGGATCACAGAAAGTCTAACCTCCATGTTGGAAAAATACCGCCCATTGTATCTCAATGCTCAATTCAACCACCCTAAAGAATGCACCTTTGAATCCTATATCGCGTCAGAAAGGCTTCGGGAAGCTGGATGTATCCTTGGGAACCAGATGGTATTATTGAAAGGTGTGAACGATGATCCCCCGATAGTCGAAGAACTTAATCACAAATTGTTGATGATGGGGATCAAGCCATACTACATTTTCCATTGTGATAAGAACCTCGGGAATACTCATCTGAGGACAAGTCTGGAGACCGGGCTAGGCGTGATCAGGCATTTGGGCCGGACATCAGGATTGGCAGTGCCTCATTACATAATGGACAGTCCGTATGGGAAGATAACTCTCGGCCCAGATGATATCCTCAGAAAAGAAGGAGATACGTATCATCTGAGGACCCGTGATGGGGGGATTTACCAGTACAAAGAAGTATGATCTCCCCAATATCTGAGTAACCTGCAAAACTAGATCAGCCCGTTTTTCCTGGCTGCATCCACGAGCAAGGCCAGATTTTCCCTCGGTTCTTTCTGGTCTTTCAGTCGCTTCTCAAGGTCGGCTGCGTGTGCTGTCGCTTGTTTTTTTAATGATTCATATCCGTTGTCTCGATGGTCATAGACGCATCCGCATCCATGGCACAGGTAGTCCTGTAGATCTATCCCGACGTGGGAGGATACTAGTTCAGTCCCGTCTATCAGGCAATGTATGCCGGTCTTGATCTCGGGTGAAGCCCCGAAGTATTCGTCAAGTAACGGCGAATATACCTTGTGGTACTCGTTCTGTCGTGTCATAAGCATCGTATTCTCGAGCTTTTAATAAAACCGAGTGAGATCGGGTCATATCGGGCTGTTTTGTGTTTGATTGGGGGGTTTTGGGGAGGTAATCGGGCGCGATTCTTTCTTTATTGGATTATTTTTTCGGGTTTCTTGCCGTTTATTGGGCCGTATTCGGGCAGACATGATTGTCCGATCGATTTTTGTCGTCCAGAAATTCGGGCCGGGAATCGGGCTATACTGATTCCAAATCTTACTCTAGCCGCTTGAGCTTCGCTTCTATCTTTGATAATTCAGAATCTAGCATCCCTAGCTTGTCATCGCTTGCCTTCCGCACGCCTTTGCGCGATGGCCGCTCTTCATCTTCGGATGTTTCCCCTCGGGATGATATCGCGAGTTTCGTCGGTGGCTTCGGCAGGTTCAATCGTGTCTTCTTCACCAAGACAGCGATCTCGTCCATGACTTTATGGAGCTCGAACGTGAGTTCAGCCCGTCTTGTTCGTATGTCTTTGACTGTCTCGTAGGCTTTCAGTGTGGAGAGCAGGTCTCGTGAGCTAAGTAGCAGGTCGCGTCGCACGTCTACGTGCTCAGGCACTCCGATGTAGACTGGGCTTCTTGGTTCTGCCATGTTATCTCCGAGGATCACTGATGGAATAGTCGTTTGTCTACTGCCGATAGCCTCTCTTCAACAGTGTCAAGCTTCGCTGCCCAGTCTGCTAGCGCTGCGTCTTCTTGTGATTTCAGCTCTTTGATATGCGCGACAAGCTGTCTGGCTTTTCTGAGCCGTTCTTTTGTCAGCGTTGCTATGTCTACTAACTCCTGGAACTCTTCTATTTTGATAAATACCGGTGGTGTTGCCATTTATTCTCCTCTGAAGATCACTTGGTCGATGTAAGTGATCTTGCGTTCTGCGTCTTCTATGTGCGTCCGCCAGTCCTCGAGTATGCGCTCTTGCGCGTTCTTGAGTTCGTTTAGTCTGCTCATCGCGCCTTCCGTCTCGTGCAGGGCGTCTTTGATGTTTCCGATGCTAGATAGGATGTCTTGATAGTCCTCGATGCTGATGAACATAGGCTTGATTGATCCTCCGTCTACCATCCTTGTCGGTGGCCGAATCGTCGGTTCCATCACGACTGGCTCGTCTAGGTCGGGTAGGTCCGGCAGTTCTGGGGCGTAGTGCGCCTCTTCCTGCGTTTCTTGAGGCGCCTGCATCATCATGTGCGGCTCTTCGTGTTCCTCGCCATTTCCGGTCACTGTGGGTATGGGTTGCTCTGTCATGGGAGCCATCATCTGGCTGGGCCGAAGTGTCGGTGCTGGTTCATTCCCAAGTCCTGTCAATGGTGGCAATCCCGGCGCTTCCGGAAGCTCCAGGTCTAGCCCTTTTGTGGGCGGTGGCGGCGGCGGTGGCAGGTCTGCTGTCCCGGTTTCTGGTTTTTTCTTGAGAAAATTCAGTATTCCCATATGTGTTCCCCCGGCAGTGATTTCTCCCAGATGCCGTTATAAAATTTGTTGAGTACCCAACAATAGTAACAATCGATTTTGAGAGGATAACCCTCTCTGGAGATATTTGATCGCCTCGGATCTCCAATTTCAGTCATTCTTCTTTAATCTACATAGATACCTATTTAATAGCCTGCCAGATTTTCAGCTTCAGGATGGTAAACCTGCAGCCCGTCATTGTCCGCGCCATAATCGAGATGCTTGGCGCTCCTAAGGATTACATAGAATCTACTATGAAAAAGTACGTCGAGAAGCTCGAGTCTGAGGGCATGAAGATCAAGAAGAAGGACCTGTCGCAGGCCCAGCCTCAAGGCCAGCTATTCTCCTGCTTCGCAGAGCTGACTATCGAGTTTCCGAGGATGGAGTCTGTAGTGGCGTTCTGTTTCGACTCCATGCCGTCGTCTATCGAGATCATAGATCCTGACGTGATGCAGTTCAAGTCCTTCGATTTCTCAAACACCTTAAACGATCTTCTTGCCCGCCTGCATGAGGTCGAGATGCTTCTCAAGAATGCGAACGGGAAAATCGAGCTACTCGATCGCAACGCTTTGGAACTCCTGCGCAATTTCGTCTCTTACGTCGTCAAAGATCGCCCCATGGTCCCTGAGGAGATCTGTCCTGCTGTGGGCGTCGACGTCAAGGAGCTCAAGCCGTTCCTTGACAAGATGGTCGAGGAGAATCGGCTCTCAAGCAAAGCAGGCGTGTATTTTATTGAGGCTTCAAAGAAGGCCTGACACTTCAATTTCCAACAGTATCTCCGAAGGTGAGTGATTTCTGAACAATAGTGTCAAAAAGCGAAAACT
>JBBSWF010000047.1:0-1249 GCA_038046365.1 Nanobdellota archaeon | reverse complement strand
AAAGTGTTGTAACTAGGATTCACTGAACTTGTTCTAGAAGCTATCAGGACTCCATTAACATACATCTTCCTATCGGTAGCACTATCAAAAACACCTGCAATATGATTCCAACCGCTGGATACAGCAACCCCCGTGTCATACTGATCATTAACAGAAGGGGACCTTGCAACAATAAAATAGGTACCGCCTGCCCAAATAGACAAATAATCCGTGAATACAGTTGAATCACTTAGCGCTAGAACATCACAACCGGCGATTCTTTTAATCCAAGTAGACATAGTTAATGGATAATTAGATACGGGTGAAGTTGTAGAGACATAATCATCACTTCCATCAAAAATCATTGCTTCTTTTGTTATTCCAGTGGTGCTGGCAGGTCGTGCTGAAGCTGTGTTTTGCGAAGCGTTATTGCGCCCTAAAGTATCGTTAAAACCAAATTCTGAATCCATCTTCCAGTAAGATACAAGGCCCGCATCCCTCCAGCCTTCAGTCCCATTGACAAACCATGTGTAAGTCGTTCCGTTCTGCGCGTCCCCATCTGCATCAGAATAATTCCAAACACCCGCCACTGCTGTTGTGTTGTTTGGTGTGAATGGGGTGATGTTGACTCTTGATACTGATGGCGGAAGATTAATGCTGAAATTAGAAGTGATGTTTGTCAGGAGGGAATTTGAATCATTTGCCAAAACCGTGAAATTGTACAGTCCTCCTAATGACATCGGGCTAAGATTGCCCCTAAATGTCGTGCTTGAGGAGTTTGTCATCGGAACCACTCTTATCGAACCATTTGGAAGTGTGACATTCGCTGACACGGTTAGAGCTGAAGCAGAGGTTGTCACATTAGCAGTCAAATTCACAACAGAACCATAAGAGAACAACGTGCCATTTGGAGTCACATTCACAATAGTCAGGAAGATGGAGCCTTGCGGAGTCGAATTCACAGCCGGCCCGGCTGTGCCATCGGATTGGATCGGCTCGACTTGGAGAGTCAGGCTGGAATTCGCGCCGAAACGGCTGGAGTTGAGGCCAAATAGCGGGAAGTCCCTGCGATAGGACTGGTTGATCTCGTCAGCGGTGAGGGCGCGGTTGTATACCTCCACTTCATCTATAGAACCATTCATTCCGTATGAGGATCCAATGCCTCCAATAGTGTCTATGCCTTCAACACCGGCCTGGGCGGCGACCACCCATCCGCTGTCATTCACACCATCCAAAAATAGCTTAGCATGCGATCCGTTGTAAATTAGAG
>JBBSWF010000046.1:0-2491 GCA_038046365.1 Nanobdellota archaeon | reverse complement strand
GATAAAACTAGGTATGACAATCAAGCCACTGGATGAATTATGCAAAGTTCTCTGTGATCAGAACCCCGAATGCACCAATGGCCCGCCAGTGGCACGCTGGATCAGGGAAGCAACCCTATATATCATGAGGCCACCGAACACAACAAGCGCGATAGACAGATAGTTCGCATACGCTGGAAGGCCCATGAGGAAGATGAAGAACGGCAAGTACAGGCCGACCACAAGGCATGCTCCGACTAGGATGAAATTGAATATTATCCTCTTTCCAACCCTCGAATCCTGGCTGGCATGGACCGGCCGGAGCATCCTAGCAGAAGAAGAGAACAGGCTGCCCAAGCTTTTGGTCAAACGAAGGATAATCACCGCTGCAAGAGCAGCAAAAGCCGCTCTTGCCGCGATGGCCGACTCCGGCCCGATCGCCATCCTCTCGTAAAAATAGAACAAGAGGAACAATCCAAGCATTGCCACAGCGATCCGGCCCGCGGACCTTCGGACCTCATTTGAATGCGAACTCTCTATGCTGAACTCCTGAAACGCGCGGTCCAGATATCCGGACAGCACCTGCAGCTTGCCATGCGCCCTTGCGACATTAGGCGGAGTGAACGTCTTGATTAGCATAGCGCCTTCCTTTGTGCGCTTGACAGAGAAAGCCATCATAAGCGATGAGAGGAAGATCACTATCGCGCTCATCGAGATAAGATCGATATCAAGCTTGAACCCGCCAGTATGGCGGGCTATCAGGAGCGAGAACTCCCCGACTGAGAACATCGCAAATGAAGAGAACACCGCCTGCTCATCCTTAAAATTCGCAAAAACCCGCGTCACGAAGGAGACTGCCACGATGCGGGAGACCACGATAATAGCAGCCAGGATGCCAATCAGCTCCAGATTGGACGGGATGGACTTTAGATTGACTAGAGTCCCCATCGCGAGGAAGAAGAGCGACGAGGCCAGCATCGAGAACGGCGCCATCGCCTTCTCCATGTTCTTGGCGTGAGGCAGCGACGCCACGATGCTGCCTGCGAGGAAAGCCCCTATCGCAGACGAGAGACCAAGCACCTCAGCGAGGATCGCGAGAAGCATGCAGAGAAGGAAATCGACGAAGATCATCGATTCCTCCCCAGCATTGCGCAACACCCACTTGAGCGCGTGAGGAAGAAATATCAAGCACGCCGCATAGACCGCGAGCAGGACAAGCATGGAGAACATCAACTTCTCGACGATGCCATACAAGTGGACGCCGCCGGATTTATTGACTGACGCCATAAAAGACAAGGCAAGAATAGCGAACAAGTCCTCTGCGATTAGCATGCCAAGCAACAATGGGGTCTCCTTGCGGCTGATCATCTGATTCTGCTCAAGGACCTTGACGATGACTATCGTAGACGAAAAAGACAGGATCAATGCGAGGAAAAGCGCAGTGTCAACGCCAAACCCAAGGAAAATGACACTGTGATATGTGAGGAAGAAGACAATGCCCACCTTGAAGAGCGCGCCCACAAAAGCCTTAGCGCCGATGGTCCGAAGCTTAGCGAAATCGAACTCAAGGCCTGTGATGAAAAGGAGGAGGACAGCGCCTATCGTGATCAACCAATCTGTCTCTCCGGTCGACTTCATATACCCTAGCCCCGACGGACCCATAGCAGCCCCGACGAAAAGAAGGCCCAACGCCGGAGGAAGCTTGGACTTGGAGGCGACAATACCGCCGAGTATGCTAAAGAGCGACAACAAAGCGATAGTCATCATATCGAATTCCATATTCTCAACCTTCAACCTGAAAAGAGCTGTCGATCACGAAAAATGGCAGCGGGAGCAGATGAATCCGGAAGGGGGTTTTTATGGGTTGCGGAATAGTCGGATAATCTCTGATATGTTTTTAAGCGACCCCATCATCCACAACAAATCGGTAAATATTAATAAGTGATAATGGAGAAACACATCATGTCCCTCGATTCAAACCATAAGGCATTCCTTGACATGGAACTGACCCCATATAGCGGAGAATGGATCGCTATATCTGGAGGCCAGATTATCGCCCACGATAAAAACTTCTTGGAGCTTGTAACCACAATAGACCAGATGCGCCTCCCTGAACCTCCACTATTTGCATCCGTCCCCAAATGCGACCTGCTTCTCTTCTGAGGTGGACTCGCCATGATGACCTTCCATTATAAAAATTTCCATCGACAAGGAGGAGAACCCCAGCCGACCCCTCTCATCCCAATCACCCTCAAAGGTCCAAATCGGACAGGGACCTTTGAAGGTCTTCTGGATTCCGGGGCAGACACCATATGCATACCGAGCCACATCGCTGAATTTCTTGGAGTGGAATCATCGAGAGAGATAGACACAGTAGGCATCGGAGGCGCGCTAAAGGCAAAGACCTGCGCCATGACTGTGATATTCCCAACACCCCATCATATCTTCCGGTGGGACGTGTAACTATAAAGTCGATCTAGCTTCTTGAATATATATTTTCTCGGACAGAAAT
>JBBSWF010000045.1:0-2273 GCA_038046365.1 Nanobdellota archaeon | reverse complement strand
ACGAAGAGCAACAGCGACATCGTGACTCACCGGGGGTGGGCGCTCGCAATTGACAGAACCCATCAAGCCCAGGTCTTCGATGGCGTAAAACTGGCCAACCTAAAACGATTTCGCGGGAGGGATCCTCTTCAAACTACAGTATTCCCTGAACGAGTCCCGCCATCAGGCGGGCGAGTTCGGGAATACTGCTCCAATAGCTAATCTTTTATATACACCTCATATGGATATGTTATCATGACAGCCTATTTACCACCTCAAAACCCAACAGACAAAGACGTCGCCCGCGCCCTCAAGGAAGTAGATATCCGTGCCAAGCGCATAAGAAAAGCATTCCAGGAAGCAGGGGTCACGCTGACCGGGTCTCAAATGGTTCACGCTATGCGCGATAGTGATTACGCTGTTGCCGGGACGGATATGGGTCGATAACTTTCACGCCAAAACGTTTTTCTATCTTATCGGCGTTCTTTACGAAATGCGGGTCTGTCGCTATGAACACTCGCGCTTTCATACCGATTACCCAAGCCAAGATCAGGCGGTCCATATAATTGACTTCCCGGTCATGTTCCTCACTTTCTTCAAAGAAACTCTGGACTTCCGAGATATGGGCCCTCACGGAATCGGCAGGTATGCTCACGATCTCATCGACAGAGGCCACCAACTGCATGAGGGACTGATATGCCTCTGGACGGGCCTGATTTGGAAATCTAGGATTTGTCAGGATAACTTTGACCGCCTCGCCGACAACCACAACCGGCAGGCAGATCCTGTACTTCGTGCGGTCCCCAAACACCGGCCGCTCCAATAAGTCGCCCTTGACCTGGTCAACAAGAGGGCCGGTATCGCACGTCCATACCGGAAGGCCGCTTCGATCAGCTTCCTTCTCACCATTAGATGCTCTCGGGCCTGAGCGCTTGGTCATGTTTATCGTCGAGAGAAGAGCTCGATTATATACATTTTGGTTATCCCCCCCTCCCAAAATCGCACGCCTCAGCGATACGTTTATATCCCTGCGGCGAATCCAAAATTACTACAAGTTCACGGCCGACGCATTGAGCATATATCCGGTGATCCGATGGAAAAACGCGCTTTTCTGATACATGGATGGGAAGGATATCCTGAAGAAGGATGGCGGCCCTGGCTCAAGGATGAGCTTGAGAAGAACGGATTCAAAGTCATTGTCCCGGCCATGCCTGACTCTAAACATCCACAGATGGGCGAATGGGTGGGCCATCTCACAAAGCTGGTCGGAACCCCGGATGAAGGATGCTTCTTTGTGGGGCACAGCCTCGGTTGCATAACCATCTTGAGATATATAGAATCCCTGAAAAGCGACCAAGCGGTCGGAGGGGCGGTGTTAGTCGCGGGATTCACATCAAACCTTGGATACGAAGAATTAGAGACATTCTTCAAGACACCGATCGACTGGACCAGGATAAACTCGAGGTGTAATAGATTCATCGCGATACATTCTGACAACGATCCGTATGTCTCGCTCCATTATGCCAATTTCTTCAAAGAGAGACTGGGCGCAAAAGTCTTTGTCGAGAACAACATGAAACACTTCAGCGGAGATGACGGGATATCCCGATTGCCGATCGCGTTGAGCCAATTATTGGAGATGGCCAATTGGCCTTCCCCGGCTCGCGCGCCTGCAAAACACAAGGCTGCCAATCCGGTCCGGATCACCTACTTCGTCCATGGCACCACTGTCGACAACCAGCAGGACATCTCCAGCGGATGGAAGGACTGCGAACTCTCTGAGCTTGGCATCAAACAATCGAAAGAGCTAACCTCTCAGACAAAGGACAAGAAGTTCGACGTCGTCATCTGCTCGGACCTGAAGAGGGCGGTGCAGTCAGCTAAACTCACATGGGACGGGATGTATCCTATAGTCCAGGACAAAAGATTGAGGGAGTGCAATTATGGCGATCTCAATGGGGCGCCGTCAGACGAGGTCGAGGCGCTGATGGAGAAGGCGATCGATGTCCCCTTCCCTCACGGCGAGAGCTACAAAGATGTGGAGAAGCGGATGAGAGACTTCGTCAAGGATATCGGCGCGAAATATCCAGGCAAGCACATCGCCATCGTGGCGCACAGGGCCCCGCAGCTGGCGCTTGATGTGATACTTTGGGGCCGAACCTGGAAACAGGCGATGGAAGAAGACTGGCGATTGAAAAAGGCATGGAAGCCAGGATGGGATTATTCAACTGACCGCTAACTAGACTTTCGCGGTTCTTCTTATAAAGACCTCCTCGAAATAGTCGATGCGTGTT
>JBBSWF010000044.1:0-2524 GCA_038046365.1 Nanobdellota archaeon | reverse complement strand
AGCATCCGCGCCGCTCACGAGATAAAGCCCACGCTCACTACAATAACTCACAGAACCAACAGTATCGAGGAGATCAGGAGAACTTCGGCTGAAATTCCGACCATGAATCCTTCGACCGGGAAATTTTTGGATTACAGTGCGATCGAAGAACGATTTAACGACTTGGATAAGATCTGGAATCTCTTTGATTGTCATTGGAATTCACCGAAACAGGGATTCACGCTCGACTTATAAACATGTATAGTAAAGGACACAAATAATTGCTAAATATAGTTGTGTCCTTTAGATATAGTGGCGGAGATTAATATCTCAATTATTTTTGTCCGCCACTATAGGTAACAGGATGGAAGCAGTCCGGATACTTTCAGAACTTGCCTGATTGTGACCACAATAGATCAAAGTACGACTTGAAGCTGCCAGATACCTCAACGCCGGTGATCCTGATGACTAATGGCTCCTCAGACTGAATGAGGATGCATGTCTTGTCCTTGTAGATCATTATCTCAGCAGGGGTCGACTGCTTGATGAAACGGACGTTATACTTCCCGGATTTGAGGAAGAAATCGATGCGGTCTTTGCGCTCCTTGACCTCCTCGTTGAAGATGATGTCCGTAATGATGCCACGATCCTGCCTCAATCGGGAATATTTGAGGAAGAAGCGATCGGCCTGGTCGGATCTTCCGCCGACTCCGGCTCCAAAAACATAGTTCTTGTCACCAGAGCTACACTCAGACAGGAGGTCCTGGAATACGGTCTTCATGCCGGCCCAGCCGTAGAAGACCTCAACATTGACCTTGCCTGCCTTCTTATTGGCCTGGGCGAGGATACCTGGAAGGATGTCAAGGACCACTTTGCGCTCATCCTCGATATCCTTCTGCTTCTGATCCAGATAGTCCAACAGGTGGCGGGGGTTGGCCGGGCTGAAATGAGAGACCCCATTCTTCTCTACAATAGAGACAAGGCCTTTCTCGGCCAGTCGGTGCACTATATCATATATGTTGGATGGAGCCACGCCTGAACGTTTTGCCAGGCCAGTCTTTGTGCAGTCCCCCAACGCAAGCAGGGCATCATACACCTTGATCTCGCCTTCGGTGAGGCCAATCTTTCGGAGATCCTTAAGA
The DNA here is from genome assembly GCA_038046365.1 of Nanobdellota archaeon. Taxonomy (GTDB): domain Archaea; phylum Nanobdellota; class Nanobdellia; order Woesearchaeales; family JAGWAF01; genus JBBSWF01. The sequence continues at coordinate 1,403 of JBBSWF010000044.1, read as the reverse complement.
GGCATAATATGCACTAGGCAAAGGAGGTTAATAAACTTTGCTAAAAAGTCGTCCTGTAGAAAGACACCTATATTAATAATAAGCTATGCGTTATTGGATATTGAGGAAAGCCTCAGGGGTGGACAAACATGGAGACAAAAACACTGCTCGCATTGATGATTGCCAGTATATTGATTGCATCAGGATGCTCGCCTGGATCGATAGAGGAGAAAGCGCAAGAGGCGATCAAAATAGGTTACATCGGACCTTTATCAGGACCTTCTGCCGTGCTTGGGATGGACGCGATAAAGGCGATAGAGATCGCGGCAGATGAAGCGAACACGAAGGGAGGCATAGACGGCGCACTTGTCAAGGTTGTGGCTGAAGACGATCAATACATCCCGGAGAAGACACTGACTGCATACAACAAACTCGTGCAGGCCGATGACGCTCGGATCATACTCGTCTCGACTTATGGAGGAGTGGAAGCCCTGAAAGGACAGGCAAAGAAGGACGGAGTCGTGCTGATCGACCCGCTCGACTGCAACAGCCAGCTGGCTTTAGCAGACAATAATATCTTCTGTCTGGCCACAGAGACAGAGTCGATAGGAGAATCACTGGCTTCCTATATGGGCGAGCACGGGATGAAAAAGGCAGGTGTGCTGTATTCCACCAAAGACAACTTCATGTCACTTGTCGCAGACGCCTTCAAGAAGAAGCTCGGCGAGAGCGGAGGATCCACGGTTGAAGAGAACTACGCTTACACAGACACGGATTTCAAGACGCAGCTGATGAAACTCAACGAGATTGGGCCTGATGTGATTGTGTTCCTCGGACACGACGAGACAGGACTTGCGATGAAACAGGCGAGAGAGATTGGAGTGACCGCGCAATTCATGGCGACCGGGACAATCACCAGCCCAGGATTGCAGGAATCATCTGGCGGGGCTGCTGAAGGCACGCTGTTCGCGTACTGGGAACCGTCGAGCGAAAACAGGATAGCACGAGCATTTGAAGAGAAGTTTGTGGCCAAAGCCGGAAGGCCGCCGATACTACCTCTGACCACACACCCCGCCTATGACACGATGAAGGTGCTAACCGAGAAGGTGCTGCCGTCAGCAGTGCGCTTCCCAAAAAGCGAACAGGCCATCGCAGTGAAGCAGGCACTCATCGGAGTGCGAGGGTTCGCCGGGACGACTGGAGAGATCACTATGGGAATCGACGGAGCTGTGCGGATAAAGGAGAGCGTGTTCAGGCTAGAGGGTGGGAAGGCGGTGAGGGAAAAGTAGACCCGTTAACCCCCATAAAGGTTGAGACGATGATTGAGGAATCTTGCTAATCTGTCTCAACCAGCTTTTTAAATCATCGAATAGTGAAATAGGGGGCTGCGACCCCCTATGACCCCCTTCCGCCGCGCTTACTCG